>JBDHDN010000182.1:0-7592 GCA_039591485.1 Gemmatimonadota bacterium | reverse complement strand
CAGGAAAGGGAGACTCGCTGCTCCACCGAACCGCAGTGGCAGCACAGCGGTTGGTGTGGACCCGGTGCCAACCGAACGAATGGAGGATGAGGCGCACGACCGCAGTGGGCTGGCAGAAACGGCCGCAGGACCTTCTCAACAATGCCGGGCTGAGGGGGCCGGTACGTCGTAAGTGCAATGGAGGGCGAAGGGCTCGATCTGAGGGACATCGAGGTGGCCGGACGCGTGGCACAGCATTCGCCGGGCTCGCGGTCCCTCATCTCCGTTCTTATCTTGGCGGCATGTCCGACGTCTCTTTCCGACTCGCGGTCGCCTCGCCGACCGGCCAACCTCGGATGCCCATGATGACCTCAGTGCTCGCTCGTAGGACGGTGGTCTGCCTGTTCTTCCTCCTCTTTCCGGCAGTTGTCGAGTCTCAGGTCGTTGCCGAGCTCGACGAGTACTGGGCTGAGCTGTCCCGCACGGTCGCGGAAGGTGACTTCGAGGGGTACGCCCGGCTCTATCACCCCGATGCCGTGCTGGTCAGTCTCGGCTCGGAATCGAGCTATCCGATCGCGCGTGCGCTCGAGGGATGGAAGCAGGGGTTTCTCGACACTCGCGCCGGCAGGGCCGAGGCCAGCGTGACGTTCCGTTTCACGCAGCGGTTTTACGACGAGACCACCGCGCATGAAACAGGGATGTTTCGGTATACGCTTGCGCCGAGGGACGGCACTCCGGTTGTCGCTCTGGTCCATTTCGAAGCCCTGCTGGTGCGAAAGGACGGGGAGTGGTTGATGATGATGGAGTACCAGAAGCATCCGGCAACGGAGGAGGACTGGCAGGCAGCCAACTGACGGCAGTCCTCCATCCAGCACCCCTGGACCGGGTATCGGGACGCCGGCCGTCAGGAGGTGAACGGGTGCGCCACGCCGCGGAGTCCGACACCCAACACCTGCGTCACGTCTCGGGCGATCTGCGCCGCTCGGCGCTCGGACGGACGCTCACCGAGTCGCCCCTCGATCAACAGCGTCGCCAGGCCGTGGACCGTGGACCAGGCCGCCAAGGCAGCGGGGTGGGGAAGTGCTTCGCTGCCGGCGGACGGCACATCACCGAGCAGGTGCTGTAGCACCTGAAACGTGTCGGTCGCCGCGCGCTGGAGCATTGGGTAGCGCGATCGATGCTCCAGCATCCCGCTGAACATCAGCCGAAAGAGAGCGGGGTTCCTCACGGCGAACCGCACGTAGGCGATGCCTGCAGCCTGCAACTGCAGCAACACCTGTCCGCTTTTCTCGCGCGCGGCGTTGCGCTGCATGGCCATACTCAGCTCTGTGAATCCGTCGGCGGCCAGGGCGGCCAGCAGCGCGTTGTGGTTGTCGAAGTGATGGTAGAGCGCTGCCGGCGTCACCTCCGTCTCACGGGCGACGGCCCGCAGCGTTGTACCGGCTGGACCCTCGCGTTCGATGAGCCGTCGAGCCGCCGCGATCAGCGCCCGGCTCAGGTCACCGTGGTGATAGCGGGCTCGGGGCACGGGGCGCTCCAATCTTGACAGTGTTTAGATTGGCCCTATCTTTACACCGTAAAGATAGGGGGACCTCGCGGAGGTGCCAATTGCCCGCCAGTCTCGTCGTTGCCTCCCGGATTCTCACGGAGTTGGGGCGCAGTCGTCGCGTCCTCGCCCTGTGGGTGGTCTTTCCTACAGCAATGCTCGCGCTGTTCGGCTGGGTGCGAGCCGGTCGCCTGGGCGTCGCGGAGGCCATGACGGTGACCGCTCCGGGCATCCTTATTGGTGCCGGCCTCTTCTTCAGCTGCCTCGGTGGGCCGATCTCGATCGTGGTCGCTGAGCGAGAGCGGCGGACGCTACGGCGCCTCCTGGCGTCTCCTCTGGAGGGTCGCTCGTACTTCGTGGGTGTGGTGCTGGCACATCTCGTGGTTGCGGCCGGGCAGGTCGGTCTGGTGTACGGGATCACCGTTGCGGCCGGCGGCGGGTTCCGAGGCTCGGTGCCCCTCGGCGCGGCCATCCTCGTGCTGAGCGTGCTGGCCTATGTGGGGCTCGGGTTCCTCGTTGCCGGGAAGATTGCGCGGACCGCCGAGGACGTGAACGGAGCGGTGGCGGGAGTCGGCGTGCCGCTTCTCGTCTTAGGAGGCACGTTCTTCCCGAGTCAGGAGCTCCCCCCGGTGCTCGGGAACCTGGCGCTGGCGAATCCGATCTTCCACATGAACGAAGCGTTCCGAGCCGTCGCGGCGGGGACGCGGGGAGCCGAGGTCACCGGCAACGTGGTGCTGCTGACCGTGTTGGCGGCGGGTGCAGTGGCGTTGGGCACATGGTCGTTTCGTCGCATGCTCGATGTCGAGCGTTCGGGCTGAAGGGCAGGCGCCATGCTGGAGATCGACGGATTGGTGAAGCGGCGCGGCGGACGAGACGTGCTCCGCGGCGTGAGCTTCGACGTGCGAGCGGGCGAAGTCGTGGGGCTGCTCGGCGCCAACGGCGCGGGCAAGAGCACCATCGCGAGCATCGTCGCCGGCCTGCTGCCCTCCGACGCCGGATCGGTCGTACTCCGACAGGGGGGCCTGACACGCAGCCCTCGGACACAGCTGGGCGTGGCCTCGCAGGAGATCGCGCTGTACCCGACGCTGACGTGTGAGGAGAACCTGCGGTTCTTCGCCAGGCTGCACGGATTGCGCGGTGCTCGGCTCCGGTCTCACGTCGCCAGGGTGATCGACGGCATGGCGCTCGGCCCGTACCGGACGACCCGTGTGGAGGCCTTGAGCGGCGGGTGGCAGCGGCGGCTGCACGTGGCGGCTGCCCTGGTGCACAAGCCGGCGGTCTTGCTCCTCGACGAGCCCAGCGCCGGGCTCGACGTGGAGGCGCGGGGTCTCATGTGGCGACAGATCCGGGCGCTGAGCTCGGAGGGCTCGGCCGTTCTCTTGACCACGCATCTGATTGAAGAAGCCGAGACGTTGTGCGATCGGGTGATCATCCTTGCCGGGGGGCGCGTGGCGGCGCAGGGAACCCTCGAGCAGCTGCGGCTGCTCGTTCCCGCCCGGGAACTCGCCGCGGTCGTGTGCGAGGACACCGACGGCCTCCGCCGCCGCGCCGATGCGCTGGGCATCGAGGTACGCCAGTACGCCGGCCGGCTGACGCTCTTGCTGCGTCAGCGGTCGTCGCTCGGTGAGGTCGCGGATCAGTTCTCCGTGGCAGGGCTCCGCTCGATCACGCTGGAGCCGGTGTCCCTGCTGCAGGCATATTTGGAGGTAGGTGCGAGCGCTCAGCGCAATCCGGAGCGTGTGCACGCGTAGGCCGGCGCGGCTCGGCCAAACGAGATGCTGTTCGTCTCTTACCCTGAAGATCGTCCGGGCTTGCTCGCGCAGCCGCGCTGATACTCCGGGTTCCCCGTTCAACGATGGGTCACGCGGCCCGCGCGGCTGGAACTCCACGTAGCGGCGGTGAGCGCCGCCCCTGTCGTCCTGGTCGGTAGGTGCCCCCGTGATCGCCCGAACCGCTCGTATGCCGAGTGCCTCGGGGTCAGCCTGGGGACGTCGACCGACCGGGTTACTCGCCCGCGCCGGGAAGTGCACGTGGGGGCCGACCGTCATCGAGGCGGTCGCGCGTGGACTCGGCTGCGATCTCCGCGATGCGATCGCTGAGCCGTCCCAGGTCGGTGCGCTTGTTGCGCGCCACCGCGCGATAGATCGCCCGCGTGAGCGCATAGAAGCCTCCCGCCCACCCGGCGGCGAAGAGGCTCACGACCCCGGGGTGGCCGATCGGGACGCCGAGGCCGACACCCAGGATCGTGGCAACCCCCCCGACACCACCACCGATCAGGATGCCGCTGTACAGTGTGACGGCCAACTCGCCCAGCCGTTCCTGTACGTGGATGCGGGTCTGTCCACCCCGCGACGTGACCCGGACCTGCACCGCCCGCCGCTTCCCCAGAACGGGCTTCACCGTGCGCCACGTAAGCGACCGTCCACGCGTGTCGACCTGTCCCTCCGTCGCAAGCGTCGCCTGGACTTCGGCGACGATGTCATCGTACGCGGACGCGTTCACTTCACCGTCCAGGACGCGCTCCCATTCGATCACCGTCGGACTGCCCAGCCAAAAGGCACCCGGGCTGGACGCGGCGGGAGGCTGCGTCGGCTGGCGGACCTCGAGTTTGCGTGCCGCTCGTTCGACCCGCTCGGCCGAGATGCCGACATCATCGGCGATTTGCTGGACGGTTCTGAGCGACATCCCCTCCTCGGTGGGGTGCGCCGCCTGCTCCTCGGCTGCCCGCCGCACGATCTCCTCGACTTCGCTGTCACGGTAGCGTCGCACCGCGCCCTGCTCCGCGCGGAGCGCGAGCAGGAACGCGCTCACGGCCTCGAAGCGATCGTTCGTCCGGATGGCGAGCGCGCGCACCAGCGCCCGCTCGACGGTTGGCTCGACCGTGCGCATCGGCGCCTGGTGTCGCTCCGGGAGGTCGGTGAAGGTGCCGCGCTTGACTGACTCGTCCGTTACCCACATGCCCGGGGGCTCGCCGATCAACATCTCGTACAGCACGCAGCCCAGACCGTACACGTCGGTCCGCGCGTCGAGATCCCGCTCACCCGCCGCTTGCTCGGGGCTCATGTAGCCCGGGGTGCCGACGGCCAGGCCCGTCTGTGTGAGGTTCGCACCGCCGGCCGTGCTCACGGCCCGCGCGATGCCGAAGTCTGCGACCAGGGGATGGCCTTCGGAGAATAGGATGTTCTCGGGCTTGATGTCGCGGTGCAGGATGCCTTGCCGATGGGCGTAGCTCAACGCGTCGCCCACATCCGCCACGACCTCGAGAGCCGCCGCGGTATCGAGGCGGGTCTCGCGCAGCAGGCGCCGGCGGAGCGATTCGCCGTCGATGAACGGCATGACGTAGTACAGGAACCCGGCCGCCTGGCCCGAGTCGTAGAGCGGGATGATGTGGGGATGCGTGAGCCGCGCGGCGATCTCGATTTCCTTGAGGAACCGCTCCGCGCCCAGGGACGCGGCGAGCTCCGGCTTGAGCACCTTGATGGCGACGGAGCGGTTGTGCCGCACGTCCTGAGCGAGGTGCACGGTGGCCATGCCACCCGCACCGATCTCTCGCTCGACCACGTAGCGATCGCGGATCGCATCGACGAAGGCTGCGGGTAGGTCGGGCATGCCCAAAAGATAGGTGCGCAGATGCTCGGCCGTTACCACCGCGTCAGCCGCTACGGCATCAGCGCTCGGAGTGGCGATGGCAGAGCGGGGATGGCAGATTGGCGATGAGCGTCGGGGACGGGATCGGCAAACCACCGGTCGCCAATCGCCGTTCTGCAATCTGCACTCTGCAATCATGTAGGAGATGAGGCATGCGTTGCCAACGAGCGCGATCCACGCTGTCCCCGTTGTCCGCCCTGCTGGCGTTGCCCATGCTGCTGCCGTTGGCATCCGGCTGTTCTCCCCGCGCATCGGTGCACGACGAAGTGCGCTTCGTGCTCCCGGGGAGCCTGATCGACAACGCCGAGTATGCGGCGCGGCGGGCGAGGTTGATGGATGAGATCCCCGACGGGGCCGCCGTCATTCCGGGGGCCACGTCGCCCCTTGCGGACTATCAGTTCTTCCAGAGCAACGACTTCCTCTACTTCACTGGCGTCGAGGCGCCGAATGCCTGGCTGGTGATCGACGGTATCGAGCGGCAGAGCACGCTCTTCCTCACCCTCGACGAGTTCGACGCCCGGGGAGCAGGAATCCCTCCGGAGCTCGCCCGGGACCCGACAGGGTACACGGGGATCGACCAGGCTCGGCCGGTCGAAGACATGGATGCGTTTTTGCGTGACCTCGGCCGGCGGGTGGGGGTGTTCTGTGTCTCCCATCGTCCGGAAGAGCTCCACCGCATGAACACCAATGAGGTCTACGGGACCTTTCGCCGGACCGTGACGGAGAACCCCATGGACGGCCGCCTGACCCGGGAGCTGCAGCTGGTCGAGCGTCTGGCTCAACGCTACCCCGGCGTCGAAGTGCGGGACTGCTTCCGCACGATTCAGGTGCTGCGCAAGGTGAAGTCGCCGGCGGAGGTGGCGCTGGTCCGGGAAGCGGCCCGGATCGGCGTGGAGGCGCATCTCGAGTTCATGCGTTCGACCGAGGTCGCGATGCCGGAGCGAGCCCTGGCCGCCCTCTTCGAGTTCGTCAGCAAACGCGAGGGCGCCCAGGAGCTGGCGTACGAGACCATCATCATGGCAGGAGCGCACCATCCCTGGGGACACTATCACCGGCACGATCACACGCTCGAGGATGGTGATTTGATCATTCTCGATGCCGGCCCCGACTACGCGTACTACAACGCCGATATCTCCACCACGTTTCCCGCCAACGGCAGCTTCACGGCCGAGCAACGAGCGCTCTATGAGCTCGGGCTCGGCATCCGGCAGGTCTGCCTCGACAACTACCGTGCCGGGACCACGTTCGGGGAGGTCGGCGAGCAGGTGCGCGAGTGGCTCGTCGCGAACGGCTACGACGACAGCGAGGACCGGTTCCGCGGGCTCATCAGGTGGGGTTGCTACAACCATCCGATCGGCATGGCGACGCACGACGTGATGGCCGCCGTCACCGGCCCGGACGAGCCGCTCGAACCAGGGTTCGTCTTCGCCTGTGATGTGAACATGCCGCAGACCGAGACGCTGGGGATCCGAATCGAGGACACCGTGGTGATCACCGCGGACGGATACGAGAACCTCTCCACGGGGCTTCCCCGGACGGTCGATGAGATCGAAGCCTTCATGCGCGAGCCGGGCCTCCTGCAGAAGGTGGGGAGGTAGGTCATGGACGATCCCCGCGTCCGACCCGCTCTCTGGCTCGCGACCGCCCTCTCCCTGGCGGGTGCTGCTTCCCTCACGGCCCAACAGGTCGACATCTGGAATCGGCCGGTCCAGGTCGAGCGGAGCCGCACGTGGGACTTCATTCATTACCGCGTCAGCCTGGCCGTCGATCCCGAGGCCCAAACCTTCCGTGGCGAGAATCGAATCATCCTGACGCCGCTCGCCGATGGCGCGGCGCAGTGTGAGCTCGATGCGGAGCACCTCACCATCGTCGATGTCCGGGACGAGTCGGGACGGACCCTCGCCCACGAACAGGGTGACACGAGCGTCGTCGTGACCTTCCCGCGCGCGGTGTCGTACGGTGATACGGTCTCGTTGACGGTCGTGTACCAGGGCGAGGGATCGCGGGATGGGTTCTTTTTCGACGACGCGACCGACGACCATCCCCGGATGGTCTCCACCGACTCCTGGCCCGACGAGGCGCATCACTGGATTCCCCTGTACGACTACCCGAACGACAAGGTCACCCACGAGCTCATCGTCACCGCGCCGCGCGGCAATCGGATTCTCTCCAACGGACGATTGGTCGGGGTCGTGGAAGACGAGCAGGCAGGAACCACCACCTGGCACTGGTTGCAGGAGCAACCGCATGCGACCTACCTCATGATGCTGGCGATCGGACCGTTTGCGGTCATCGAGGACTCTCTCGGCAGCCTGCCGGTCAACTACTGGGTGTACCCCAAGGACACGGTGGACGCGCGACGGATCTTCGCCAAGACGCCGCGCATGATCGCGTTCTACGCCGACCTGTTCGACTACCC
>JBDHDN010000181.1:0-10635 GCA_039591485.1 Gemmatimonadota bacterium | reverse complement strand
ACGCCACCCTCTGGCGTCCGCTACCGCGCGGCAGAGGGAATGAGTGAAGACCGCCTGCCACCATCGCCGTCCACGCCCCCGCCCGGCCCCGCGCCGGGCGGGGGCGTTTCGTTGACCGTGCCGCCGACCACCCTCGGCAGGCGGTACGACGCCGCGTTATGATGCGACAGCGAGGGAACCGGCCCGACTCTCAATGGCAGGAGGGGATCCAGTGCGGCACCGATATCTGCAGCGACCGTCACACGTTCTGCTGCTGGCCGTGGCGCTCACCGGGGTGCTCGTTCCGGCGGTGCTCACGACGCATCCGGCCGCGGCGCAGCAACCACAGGTGTCACCGCCCACGGCCAAGGTCGTTCCCCATCGGCTCGAGGCGCACGGGCATGTGCGCATCGACGACTACTACTGGCTGCGCGAGCGGGACAACCCCGAGGTGATCGCGTACTTGGAAGCGGAGAACGCCTACACCGACGCCGTCATGGCGCACACCGAGGAACTCCAGGAGACCCTGTATCAGGAAATCCTCGGCCGCATCAAGCAGACGGATCTCTCGGTGCCGGTGTTCGACAACGGCTACTACTACTACTCGAGGACCGAAGAGGGCAAAGACTACCCCGTCTACGCCCGCAAGCAGGGCTCGCTCGAGGCCGCGGAAGAGGTGTTGGTGGACGTGAACCAGTTGGCCGAGGGGCACGGGTTCACGTCCGTGCGCTCGCCAGCGGTCAGTCCGGACAACGATCTCATCGCCTTCGCCCAGGATACCGTGGGACGGCGCTTCTACACGATTCGGTTCAAGAACCTCACCACCGGCGAGCTGCTGCCGGACGAGCTGCCGTCGACCACGGGGAACGTGGCGTGGGCCAACGACAACCGGACGCTGTTCTACGCCAGACAGGATCCGGAGACCCTGCGCTCCTACCAGATCTACCGGCACGTCCTCGGGTCCGATCCGGCCGAGGACGAGCTGGTCTATCAGGAGGACGACGTCGAGTTCTCGTGCTACGTCCAGAAGACCAAGAGCGATGCGTACATCATCATCGGGTCGTCCCAGACCCTGAGCAACGAGTACCGCTACCTGAGCGCGGACGATCCGGGCGGCAGCTTCACCAGCACGGCGAAGGAGCGGTGGGAGGAGGTGATCCCGCACCGCGACGACGTGCTGCTCGAGGGGTTCGACGTGTTCCGGGACTACCTGGTGATCATGGAACGGCGCGAGGGGCTGCTGCAGCTACGCGTGCGCTCCTGGTCGGGCGCCGAGGACTACTACCTCGACTTCGGCGAGCCGGCGTACGCCGCCTACCCGAGCGGCAATCCGGAAATGGACACGCGGATCCTGCGATACCGCTACACCTCGCTCACGACGCCCAACTCAGTGTACGACTTCGACATGACGACCCGCGAGCGCACCCTGCTCAAGCGGGAGGAGGTTCTGGGCGGGTACGACCCCGCTGACTACGTCAGCGAGCGGGTGTACGCCACGGCCCGCGACGGCGCGCGGATTCCGGTGTCGATCGTGTATCGCCGAGGCTGGGAGAAGGACGGGAGCAACCCGTTGCTGCTGTACGGGTACGGGTCGTACGGGGCGAGCATGGACGCGAGCTTCAGCTCAATCCGGTTGAGCCTGTTGGATCGCGGCTTCGCCTACGCGATCGCGCACGTGCGGGGCGGCATGGAGATGGGGCGTCACTGGTACGAAGGCGGTAAGCTGCTGATGAAGAAGAACACCTTCACCGACTTCATCGACGTGGCGCAGTTCCTGATCGTCGAGCGGTACACGACGCCGCTCGTGCTGTTCGCGCAGGGAGGGAGTGCCGGGGGCCTCCTCATGGGTGCCGTGGTCAACATGCGGCCGGAGCTGTTCCGTGGAGTGATCGCGGCGGTGCCCTGGGTGGACGTGGTCACCACCATGCTCGACGCCAGCATCCCGCTCACGACCAGCGAATACGACGAGTGGGGCAATCCCAACGACGAGACGTACTACCGGTATATGCTGTCCTACTCGCCGTACGATCAGGTCGCGGCTAGGGCGTATCCCAACATGCTGGTGACGACGGGGCTGCACGACTCGCAGGTCCAGTACTTCGAGCCGGCGAAGTGGGTGGCCAAGCTCCGGGCGTTGAAGACGGACGACAACCGGCTGCTGCTGAAGACGAACATGGAGGCCGGCCACGGCGGGGCGTCGGGCCGCTATCGGCGCTACCGCGAGATCGCGTTCCAGTACGCGTTCATGCTGGACCTGATCTGGAGACGGGAGTAGGGCTAGAGGTTCGGCGGCTCACGCCGCCGCTCGGCGCCTTTGGCGACGTGCCCTGACGGGCGGGTGGGGAGGTCACGGACGGCGTGCGCGGGAGGGAAGAGGACTACCCGCAGCTGGCGGCGCACTCCTTCTTGCCGGTGAGCGCCGCGACGATCATTGCCGCTGCGCAGCCGACACCGCTGTCCACCGCAATGGCGGATGTGGGGCAGTTCAGCTGGCAGGCCCCGCACTCCATGCACGCGTCGGGTCGAGCGAGGCGGGCCACTCGCCGGTTCATCGTGAACACGCCGTGTGGGCACACCGATGCGCACATCGCGCACCCGATACAGCGATCGGGCTCGTATCGGAGTGTGTTCATCGGGGAAGCGCTGATCACGGTGACGTCACCCTCAGACGAGAGACAAGACGATGCGGGAGACGATGCCGATCCCTCCCAGCCCCGCCATGATGGGGATGTACCTGAAGATCTCGCGACGGACGCCGCTCCTGGATGTGAACGTCGTCGCTCCGGTGAAGTTCAGCGCCAGAAACGCCGTGATCGACGGTCCGATCAGCAGGAGCGACAGCACCCCGCCGAGCTGTCGCCACCACGTGAGGTCCGCACCCTCCATCACGCTCCACACGACGAACGGCAGTACCACCACCCCGCCCAGCACGAATCCCTTGCTGCTGAAGTCGCGGGTCGGGATCCACGGCAGCAGCAGCGGGAACAGCACCACCCCATCCGCAGCGCGAACACCGCGAGCCAGCACACGACGAGGAGGCTCGTGAGCTCGACCGGGACCAACACCGCACGGTCCTTGAGCGGGAATCGCACCGTCCGCATCTCCGGCGTGGCCCTTCGGGTTCTCAGGTACGCGGGGAGGTCGGCCGCCAGCACCGGTCCGTATTCGACCTTGAAGGTCGAACGCCGCTTCACCTCGTGCGCCGCAACGCCGGGAGCACCCAGCTGGGGCAGGATCAGGACACGGTGGCTGACGACGTCACGGAGCTGTGTCGACTCGATGCGCCGAACCAGCTCATCGGTGCCGAAGGTGCCTTTGCCCGCGGCGCACCACACGTTGATGCCCTTGGTGTCCAAGACCAGGATGTATCCGTCGGTGCCGCGGAGCGCGGATCGCAGGGCGTCGAACGAGAGCGTGTAGTTGGCGGTCACGAAGACCGGTGAGTCGGACGTGGGGCGGCCCACGGCATACAACCCCGGCTCGACCCGGTGGCTGCTGCGCCGCCAGCCGACGCGGGCGAGCACGTGGTCTAAGCGGTTGGCCGGCGTCAGCGTGCCGGTCGTGGGCGTGACCTGAAGCGTCATCGATCGTCTGCCCCTATCAGTGAGGCGCGTCGGCGGTTGATCGATCGGCAGACGGATCCACGCGTGCTAGCCGGAGCAGCCGCAGCCACACGCACTCTCCACAGGCTCCGTCCCGGCGCGGCCGCGGCGTCTGAAGCTGGTGGCACTCCACACCGCGGCGGCCAGCACGGTGAGCACGCCCGGCAGCACGAGCGGCGGGACGAAGAACCCGACCGTCGTCACCCCCAGGCCGAACATCCCCACCAGGAGCGGCTCGCTCTGCCCGTGTGTCGTGAAGCCGAGCCAGAGGCCCCAGAGGGTGACCACCGCCGCCAGCATCACCAGCGGTATCCACCAGGCGGAGGGCAACGCCGGGTTCCCGCCGACCCCCGAGAACAGTTTCACCAGTCCAAAGACGGCACCGGCGGTCACCAAGGCCGGCACGACGCCGACGACCACGACGGCGTGGCACCGGCTGTCCGACGTGCCGCAGCAACTTCCGATCATGTCGGTATCCTCCCGGGCGAGCATCGCGTGTGGCCCGCGCTCAACCCTCGTCGGGCTCGTCGGCCTCCGACGCGAAGATCTCACGCGCCTTCCGCCGGAGGTTCTCTCTCGCCTGCTTCATCCCGTCGATCGCCTCGTGCAGCTCGTCGAGCTCTCGGGCGTGGACCGCGAGCCCCTCCCGCATGAACAACGCGGCCGCCTCCGAGCGGCTCTTGAAGGCGCCGGTCTCCACCCAGTGGTCGAGCTTGCGGCTGGTGTCCTCGTCGACCCGGACCATCACGACTTGGTCCCGGGTCGTCTTCCCCATCTCCTTGAGGGAGTCGGATAGCCCACCCGCCATACACACGATCTTGAGCGGGGACCCGGGGTCGGTATCGCAGCACCCCACGTCCAGATCGATCCCCTTGTCCTTCAGTTCGTGGCGGATGCGCTCCCAGATCGGGCCGAAGTTGATCTCACTCATCGAGCCTCCGCGGAACGCGTGCGGTCGCACCTGCGGTACGATACGCGTATCGTAATTACGCGTTACGTATTTCGCAATATCGAAGTTTCGAGATCGAGGACTCTGGAGCCACCGTGACCTCGCAAGTCGAGCTGTACTCGTAGGTATCCGGGAGGGAGCTGTCCGGCGGCATTCCCGGTCTCCGCTCCAACGCGCGAGACCGAGTGTCCGCTCGCTCGGGGCACTCCACGGTGGGGTAGTCGCCGGGCGCGCCTCCAGTGCCGCACTACGTACTCACTATCGGCCAGAGCGTTGCGCTCGTACGCTATTGCAATTCGAGTAATACTGTCCCAATCTCGGTGGCATCGAATCACCGTCGCTGGCCTGGCATCCGGCCACGCCACCCGGGTGACGTTTCTCCCCCCTTGAACGCCACCGTCCGACGCGGCCGTCGTCACGGCGACGGAGGCAGTTCACCTCTCTCTCCTCAAGGGGGTCCGTATGCGCTACCTACGCCTCGCTCTGCTCCCGCTCGTGTTCGCCGCGTGCACCGAGCAGCAACCGGCCGCGCCGATCGAGGACGGACCGGCTTTCAACTGGAAGAACAATCTCGACGGCGGAAGTCTGAGGATCTTCCGCTACATCGACCACTACGCCGCATGCTGGACGGATGGCGACAACGGGCTGCGCGCGTGCCACGCGACCATCCCACTGGGCGGCGGCGCGGAACCCGACTGCGGTCTGCAGGTCGTGGCGGAGCCCGGGGCTTGGCAGGAGGTCCTGGTCAAGGAAGATGCCTTCGAGGAGTTCGATCGGGTCATCACCCATTTCAAGGGCGACGTGTATATCACGGTCCGCGATCTGAACAGTCCCGG
Source organism: Gemmatimonadota bacterium (assembly GCA_039591485.1). GTDB lineage: Bacteria > Gemmatimonadota > Gemmatimonadetes > Gemmatimonadales > GWC2-71-9 > JAOTVV01. Next base: position 5,269 of record JBDHDN010000181.1, on the reverse strand, counting down.
CGACTGCTTCGATGCCGAGCTGGTTGCCGAAGGGTGGGGTACCGTGAATGCGATGGACAACGACATCTTCGGCACGGTGGAGCCCAACACGAACAGCTGGGGGGCCAGTGCCCACGGTGTTCTCATGACCACGGGCGGCGAGCAGGTGCAGTACAGCGGCCACTTCCGCTCGATGTTCCGCTTCTATCCCGAGCCCGTCTTCCGAGCGTTGTCGTTCAAGGTGAACCTGCACTAGGGTCCGACGCACAGACTGCACGGATACGAACAACGCGGACGCACCGCCCGGCCTGGCGCCGGGCGGTGGCGTTTGCGGCAGCAGCAGCGGCAAGCCGCAGCGGTACGCTCCCATTCCGGAGGTTCCGAGTGGGCGTTTGTGCGTAGCCCGCCCGAGACCGCGGTGTGTATCATGGTCGCGGGCGGGGGGTGGCTCACACAGGAGGACACCGACGCGGCGCATACCGTGCTGGCAGCCGGTGATCGGTCGACGGGCATGCCTGCTAGGGAAGCGCTGCGAATCTGAGTTCCCCGCGGCCAGGTCAGGACTTGTCCGCCCTCTGCAGGCCGAAGACCATGACGCGCTGCACACCCACGCTGTCCGCCCGGATACCCAACAGATAGTCCTCGCCGATCTCGGTGATGCGCAGTCCCGCCGGGGGTTGCACATCGCCCAACCACCGCCCACGCGGGTCGAGCACGTGCCAGAACTCCTCCTCGTCCAACACCGTGTATCCCTGGACCCACAAGTTCCCGGCCCGGTCGAGCACGAGACGGCCATGGGCGGGGAGAGAGTCGGGAAGGGGGACTCGACCCCAAAACGCCCGGGCCTCAGGGCTCGCCTCTCGCAGCACCGAGTCGCGTGCCGCACGAACCTCGCCCGGCATCGCGCGCCGGGTGCGGTCCAGCCGGGCGATCCTCAGAAGCGTTCCGTCCATGCGACGCGCCTGGAACTCGAGCGCGTCACCGGATCCGTAGTACCAGACGGAGCGGCCGGCGGCGGTCAACGGTCGTACCGCGTGGTCCGCGGAGGTGGTGTATCCGGATCCGTCGGGGTGGGTGCCCTTGTACAGCTCCGCTCCCGGCAGAGTGACGAGGGACGCGATCAACGCGCCCTCACGGTCGTAGCGGTTGTACCGCGCGGTTCCTCGGACGACCCCGAGCTGCGCGTAGTCTCCCTGGTCCTGGTCGTCAACGGATGCCAGGACGGTCCCGTCCGCGAACACGGCATCGGGGTAGGCAAACTCGTCCGCGGCGCCGGCGAGCCGAAAGCTCCGGGCGAACACCCCGGCTGCGTCGAACACCGAGTACCGGCGAAGACGCCAGTCGTAGACGACCACCGAGTCCGCCTCGGTGCGCCACGTGGCACTCATGCTCCTGAACTCGCCGGGACCTTCGCCCTCGTGGCCGGTCGTCCGAAGGAACCGGCCGCGGGCGTCGTAGAACCGCAGCTCGTAGGTGCCGGTATTCGCGACGAGGATCCGGCCGTCGCGCATGCGGAGCGCCGTCTGAACGCGGAACAACTCATACTCCTCGGGTCCATCCGCCCTCCCGATGGAGAGGCGCGGCTCCGAGGAGATCCGCCAGCCCCCTCCCGGGGCCCAGGCGGGGTCGGTGCTCTCGACGACCGTGATCCCGGCGCTGTCTCGCACGGCATAGCCGGCGCTGTCGAGCGCGCCGTCACCGCCGCATCCGCCCGCGGTCAGGACGAGCGCGGCGACAACGAGCTGGGACCGCGGCGTGATCGTCGAGGCAGCCCCCGGACAGGTACTCAGCCCGCCCCCTATCCCGGCATCCCCCTGAACACGTGGTCCAGTGCGATCTCCGTCTCCCGCGCGCCTTCGGTCACGCGCCACCGCAGCACCGCCGTGACGATCTCTGGACGCTCGTCCTCGGGGTGCCAGACCTCGACGCAGCGGGCGTCCGGATCCACGATCCAGTACGTCCCCACCCGCTGCCGCTGATACAGCAGCCGCTTGGTGACGCGGTCGGCGTGGGCCGAGCTGGGGGAGAGGACCTCGACGGCAAGCAGCAGGTGCCGGCAGTCGCGCCAGTCGCCGGTGACTTCCGAGGCCGGAACCACGAAGAGGTCTGGCTGGACGTACGCATCGGGGTCCCAGATCACGTCCGCCGGGGCCGGGAAGAGCACGAACGCGTCCTGGTCCTCGAGGTACACTGACAGCGCCGTGATGAGGTTCCGCAGGACGAGTTGGTGGAGCTGGGTCGGCGACGGGGTCACCAGCAGCTCCCCCTGCACGACCTCGTAGCGGTTCCCGTCGGACGGGAACGCCCTGACCTCGTCGACCGTGTACCGCCGCGCAACATCCGGCATGGCCATAGTATGGGATCTCCTCGGCCGAGGGAGCAAGCGCCGGACATGCGGTACGATGGCGCCTGGTGGGTGGAAGGGCGTCATCGAAAACGCGGCGAGCCTGGTCGGATCTACGCGCCGGTCAACGCTACCGTCCTACCGTCTTACCGCCTGTCGCACCGTCGGTCTCACAGCTCCCAACCCTCGCGATAGGCACGGGTCATCAAGGCGTCGGCCTTGGGAGCGTCGACGAACCTGGTCGCGGCCGCATCCCAGCGCAGCTTGCCCGGGACGCGCAGCGCGATGTTGCCGATGAGAATCGCCTCACTGAACGGATACACCTGCTCGAAGCTCGCATCCGATGCCGGTCCACCCTGGCAGGCCCGGACCCACTGCTCCAGCTCGTCGGCCGGGCGCGGCAAGGTCGCCTCAGGCGGCTCGAACCGGGCCATCGCCGCCTTCGGGACGAGTCGTGGCGCGGTACCGTTGAATCCGGCCAGGATCGTGCCCCCCTCGCCCACGAAGAGCAGTCCCTCCTCGGGCATCTGCATGCCATCCTGCTCCAACTCGCTGAGGAGGGGAGGACGGAGACCGCCGTCGTACCAGTGCAGGGTCACGGCGGGCATGTCGTCGCGTGCGGCAAACTCCCACTTGATGGACGAGGCCTGCGGATACGCGACGTCGGTCGGTTGTTTGACCCAGAAGAGGTTGTCGATTGTCCAGAACTGACTGCGGCTGGCTTCGACACTGAGGGGCGCACCCAGTTTCAAGATCTTGAAGATCTGGTAGAAGCTGTAGTGCCCCATGTCCCCCAACGCGCCGGTGCCGAAGTCGTACCAGCCACGAAACACCGCGTTCGTGTAGGCCGGGTGGTAGGGACGGTGCGGGACCGGTCCGAGCCAGAGGTCCCAGTCAAGCCCCTCGGGCACCGGTGGCGTCTCGCTCGGCAAGGCTGTCATGCCCTGGGGCCAGAAGGGGCGTGTCGACCAGTTGTGGACCTCGCGGATCCCGCCGATGGCGCCGCTCCAGATCCACTCGCACAAGAGCGGGGTGGAGGCGACATCGGCCGCACAGAACATGTGGGTGGCGAGACCGGTCTCGCGTGCCGTGTCGTAGACCAGCCGGGCCTCCCGCACGACGTTACCCAACGGTTTGTGCATGATGACGTGCTTGCCCGCCTGCATCGCCGCCAACGCGATGGTCGCGTGCAGGTGGTCGGGCGTCATGATGTACACGGCGTCGAGGTCCTGCTCGGCGGCGAGCATCTCCCTGAAGTCGGCGTAGGTGCGACAGCCGCCGCCCGGGGCGGCACCGTAGTGGCGATCGACCAGCTCCCGTCCGGTCTCCCGGCCGCACGGGCAGGAGCCGGGCCCGCTGCCCCACGAGCGATCGCCGAGAAACGCCCGCACTTTGCCGCGGAGCTCGTTCGGAAACCACTCGACGTAATCGGCACTCTGTCGGTTGGGATCGCAGACGGCCGTGATCCTGAGCTGCTCGTGCTGCAACGCGGGGATCAGCTGGCGAATGCCCTGGGTGCCGAGGCCGACATACCCGACGGCGATCTGATCACCTGGACGCACGTGTCTCACACCTCGAAAAACGGGATGGGGCAGCACGGTTGCCGCGGCGGTCGCCACGCTCGTGCCGACGAAGGAGCGACGGGTCATCGGGGTACCGTTGTCTGCCATGCCATCCTCCAATCCTCGATCGGCGGTGAGCGGTCAACACGACGCTGGTAACCCGTGCTCATGCGATCGTTCAGGAAGTCGAGGAGCTCGGCGTGAGCACGCCGGCGTCCGCTGGTCGTGCGATTCCCGGACTGCGACTCAGCCAAGATGCGGCGCAGGACGAGCGCTTGCCAGGCATGAGGACTGCTTACCTGAACAACTGCCCGCAGGGATCCATGGGCGGTACCGTGTGCCGCCGGCCGTCCTCGCCTCACACCGAGCCGCACCGTGGGCTCCGGAGCCTCACCGGAATGCAGCGCTGGGTGCATCTGCATCTCCCAGCGCCCAGCATTTCTGACACCCGCCGCTGTTTCTCGTGCTCGGCGCACCATAGCTTGGATCGGAGGAGACGCGCGGAGGTGCCGATGCGTGCGACAGCCATCGTCCTCGCGGTCGCAGCGACCCTGACCCTCGCCTGTGACGATCAGGGTCCCATCGACTTCCTCGCCGGCACGCGATCTCGAGGTCCCGCGTACCTGCCGCATCGAGCTGGCTCACGGAGCTGACAGTGATCGGCAGCACCGGCTTCCGGTAACATTCCGTCCCTCGCGTGCAGGTAGGGGATGCATGGAGGCCGATCACGGCGGGAAACCCGCCAGGCCGACGCCCGTAGGGTTGGTACGCGAACCCGGTGTCCCCTCGCGGTTCAGCCACAGGATCCACCATGCTCCTCACACGCACGCTCCCGACCGCGGTCGCCACCCTCACTCTGGCCTGCGGCTCCTCCAACGGCAATCCCGCGTCGGGCGATCGCCCCTACCGCGTCGGCGCGGCCGACCGCGGGGCCGTTAGGGTCACCATCGAGGAAACCGGGCTCGTGGAGCCCGAGCGCCAGATCGTCGTCAAGTCGCCCATCTCGGGGGTCGCGCGGCGGCTGCTCGTGCGCGAGGGCGACTCCGTGGTCACCGGCCAGCTCATGGCGACCATCGTGCCCGACATCGCGCAGGCGAACCAGCTCGCCCGCCTGCAGTCGGAGATCTCGGCGGCGGAGATCGCGGTTGCCAACCTGCGGCGGGGATACATGCGCGCGCAGGAGCTCTCACAGCGTTCCCTCATGCCCGATGCCGAGGTCGATGCCGTGCGCACCGAGCTCGAGCAGGCGGAGAACCGGCACGCGGCCGCGCGTGAGCAGCTGCGCCTCATGGAGGCGAGCGGGGTCGAGGCGGAGGGGGAGTCGCAGTCCGCGCGCATCACGGCGCCGGCGAGCGGCGTGGTCATCCTGCGCGGGGTGGAAGAG
>JBDHDN010000180.1:1112-8771 GCA_039591485.1 Gemmatimonadota bacterium | reverse complement strand
AGTACAAGTCCTACACGATCGTGCCGCGAACCTTTCAGATCCGGGGTTCTGGGCGCTGGACACTCGATCTGGTGATCAGTCGTCGCCGATGCTCCCGCACCTTCAGCGGTGACGCGACGTATCCGACAGAGGCTGCTGCGGTTGCCGGTTGCCGGGAGTATGGCCGCCGCATCATCGACGGGAAGGTCCCGCATTGTACCGTCACCGACCTGCTCTAATGCGTCCCGAACACCGCTCCTCATGACGAGGTGGGCATGAGCAAGTTCTCTATCGAGCAGCGACGCATCACGCATCGCGGGACGGTGTTCCATTTCGTGTCGTACGATGGCCATCCCGGCAATCCGAAGCGCGACCAGCCTGCGACCGGGCCGGCATGGTACCTGATGCGTGAAGGACGGCGCTGGGAGGCCATGCCGCAGCAGCCCGGCCAGGATGACGCCGAAGTCGACCGGATGCTCATCTGCTGGCTCGACGAACACGTCTTCGTCGGGGAGCCGCCCACGTCGAGCGACTGACACTCCGCAGGCACGAGTAGCACCCGCCCGGCACGATTTGACGAGCCTTCGCCGCCGCACGAACTTGCTTCGCTGACACCAGTTGCTGATCCACACTCTGTCGTCCTCGGCTGAGGGGACTGCCATGCACGCCACCACCGTACTGCCGATTCCACGCACCGCAACCGTCTCTCTGGTCGTGGCCGCGCTGCTCTCGGCTGCGGGAGCCGGGATGAGTGCGCAGGGTACCAGGGTGCTGCGCGATCCCGCTGTGGGCCCGGCCGGCGTCGTCTTCGTGCACGCGAACGATCTCTGGCTCGCCGGGCGTGACGGCGGAGTCGCCCGCCGCCTGACCAGTGCCGCTGGAGCCGAGACCGACCCAGCGTTTTCCCCCGACGGGCGCTGGATCGCGTTCACGGGGGAGTATGCCGGCAACACCGACGTCTACGTGGTCGAGGCCGCCGGTGGGGAGCCCCGACGGCTGACGTGGCACCCGGGCGCCGACGTGGTGCAGGGATGGACGCCGGCCGGAGACGTGCTCTTTCGGTCCGGCCGGTCCGGGCAGCCGACGAGGCTGTGGCAGTTCTACACTGTCTCGCTCGAGGGTGGCTTCCCGGAGGTGCTTGCGTTGCCGCAGGCGTACGAGGGTGAGATGAGCGCCGACGGTCGCTGGATCGCGTACCAAGAGATCGGTCAGTGGGATGGCGAGTGGCGCAACTACCGTGGCGGTCAGGCTCAGCCGATCAGTGTGGTGTCGACCGACACCTGGGAACGCCGGACGACCCCGTGGCAGGGGGAGCGGCACATGGCGCCGGTCTGGATGAGCGGTGTGGTCTACTACCTGTCGGAGCGGGATTGGGCCAGCAACGTCTGGTCGTGGAATCCTTCCACTGGGGCCGAGCGGCAGCTCACGTTTCATGCCGACTTCGACGTCAAGAGCCTTGGCGCCGGCGACGGCGTGGTGGTCTATGAGCAGGGTGGCTACCTGCACGAGCTCACTCCCGCGACGGGCGCGACACGCCAGCTCGAGATCGACGTAGCCGCTGATCTCAACTGGGCCCGGCCGCGCTGGGTGGACGTCGAGGCGGGACAACTCGACAACCCCCGGCTCTCACCGACGGGCAAGCGTGCGCTCTTCGAGCACCGCGGCGATCTCTTCACCGTCCCGGCCGAGGACGGCAGCTGGCGCAACATCACCCGGACCTCCGGTGTCGCCGATCGACACGCGGTGTGGTCGCCCGACGGGAAGCAGGTTGCGTGGTTCAACGACCAAGGGGGTGAGTACGGCCTGATGGTGGCCGACCAGGACGGCGGCAGCCCCCGTCGCATCGATATTCCCAACCCGACGTTCTTCTTCGTGCCGGCCTGGTCGCCGGACGGCACGCGGCTCGCCTTCACGGACACGGACTACCGCCTGCTGATCATCGACCTCGCGAGCGGCGCGCTGACGCACGTGGATACCGATCGGTACGCGCATCCTGAGCGGTCGATGAACCCGGTATGGTCACCAGATTCGCGCTGGATCGCGTACGCACGCCGGCTGGAGACGCAGCTGCGCGCAATCTTCGTGTACGACACCCGCTCCGGCGAGACCCGCCGACTCACCGATGGAATGGCAGACGCCATGAGCCCCGTATGGGACGCGGGCGGGAAGTACCTCTACTTCCTGGCGTCCACCGACTACGGGCTCAACACCGGCTGGCTCGATATGACGTCGTACGACCGTCCGGTGACGCGCGCGCTGTACGTGGCGCTGCTGCGAGCCGATGAGGCATCGCCGTTCCTGCCGACGTCGGACGAGGAGCCGACCGCGTCGGAGGACTCGTCGGATGCCGACGACTCCAATGCTGTCGCCGAGCGGGAGGACGGAGACGCCCCGGAGGTCGTGATCGATTTCGACGGCATTGCGATGCGCATCGTCGATGCACCCGACCTTCCTGAGCGAGACTACCCCGGACTTCTCGAGGGGCCTGAGGGGCGTGTGTTCGTCGCCGAGGCGATTCCCAACCAGCGCGGCGTCACGCTCCACCGCTACACGCTCGAGGACGCCGAGGCCGAGACATTCTTGGAGGGGGTGTGGGAGGCGACCGCCTCGCACGACCGGAAGAAGGTGCTATACCGCTCCGGCAGCGGCTGGGCGATCGCCGACTCCGATGGTGCTCCCCCCGAGGACGGCGGCACCAGGCTGGCACTCAACGGAATGCGCATCCTCGTCGATCCGCCGGCGGAGTGGGCGCAGATGCTGCGTGACGCGTGGCGCTTCATGCGTGATTTCCTGTACGTCGACAACGTGCACGGCGCGCCGTGGGACGAGGTGTGGGACTGGTATGCTCCGTGGCTCCAAGGGGTGAGCCACCGCTCAGATCTCAACTATCTGCTCGACGTCGTGTCCGGCGAGGTGGCCGTCGGGCACTCGTTCGTCCGTGGCGGTGACTATCCCGAGTTGCCGGATCCCCGCACCGGGCTGCTCGGTGTGGACCTCGAGCTGGATGACGGGTGGTACCGCATCGCACGCATCTATGGCGGGGAGTCGTGGACGCCGGGACTCCACGGCCCGTTGGCGGTTCCAGGGTTGGATGTCGCCGAGGGGGATTACCTCGTCGCCATCGACGGACAGCCGCTCAGGGCACCGACGAATCCCTTCCGATTGCTCGAGGGGACGGCGGGCCGGACCGTCACCGTGTCGGTGAACGGAGGGCAGTCGCTCGAGAATGCGCGCCAGATCGTGGTCGAGCCGGTCGCGAGCGAGGGGCAGCTGCGCACTTGGGCCTGGGTCGAGCAGAACCGCCGCCGTGTGGACGAGCTGAGTGGGGGAAGGCTCGCTTACGTGTGGCTTCCCAACACCGGCCGCGGCGGCTACGCCTTCTTCAACCGGATGTACTTCGCGCAGCAGGACCGCGAGGGTGCCGTGATCGACGAGCGCAACAACGGCGGTGGCTCGGCGGCGGATTACATCGTGGAGGTGCTCGATCGGGAGTTGACGGGCTACTTCAACTCCCGCGCTGGGGATCGGTTACCGTTCAAGCAGCCGATGGCGGGGCTGTTCGGGCCCAAGGTCATGGTGGTCAACGAAATGGCGGGCTCGGGCGGCGATCTCCTGCCCTACCTGTTCCGTTTCAAGGGCATCGGACCACTCGTCGGTGCGCGCACTTGGGGGGGATTGGTCGGGACGTGGGATACCCCGCCGCTCATCGACGGCGGACGATTCGTCGCCCCGCGCGGCGGCTTCATCGATGTGAACGGCGAATGGGCCGTTGAAGGTGAAGGCGTGGCACCCGACATCGAGGTGCGCAACGATCCCCAGTCGGTCATTGCCGGGGGGGATCCGCAGCTCGAGCGTGCAGTCGAGGAGGCGCTGCGTCTGCTGGAGGCCGAGGCAGTGGAGTTCAAGCCGGAGCCGCCGGCACCGGTGCGATGGAGGCGGCCGGAGCGATAGCGCAGTCCGATGCCCGGCGAATGTGCGGGGCAGGGTCGTGCAGGGAGCCGTAAGGCAGACTGGAAGAGGAGCCGACACATGTATCGATGCGGGGCGTTGAGACATTCGTCTGCGCTGATGTGGGGGGCGGCGGTGGCGGGCCTGGTGTCGCTGGCCGGCGGGGGATGCGCTCCCGAGCCCGACGTCGCCGCGGACCTCGTGTTGCGCAACGGGAAGGTCGTCACGGTTGACGCTGCAACCGCCAACGGCACGGCCATCGCGATGGTCGGTGACACGATCGTCGCCGTCGGGAGCGATGAGGAGATCGCCGCATACGTCGGATCGGGCACTGAGATCATCGATCTCGAAGGGCAGCTGGCCATCCCGGGGTTCATCGACAGCCACGGGCATTTCCTCGGTGTCGGTGATGCCCAGATGCAGCTCGATCTCATGAGCGTTGCCAACTGGGACGAGATCGTCGCGATGGTCGAGACGGCCGTCGCCGACGCACCCGCCGGTACCCTCGTCAGGGGGAGGGGATGGCACCAGGAAAAGTGGGACCGGTTGCCCCCCGGCAACGTCGAGGGGCTGCCCACGCACCACACGTTGAGTGCGGTGTCTCCCGACCACCCGGTCGTGCTGCGTCACGCGAGCGGGCACGCCTCGTTTGCGAACGCGAAGGCGATGGAGATGGCGGGTATCAGCCGCGATACGCCCGATCCGGAGGGTGGAGAGATCGTGCGCGATGCCGAGGGGAATCCGATCGGCGCCTTCCGCGAAACGGCGCAGGGCCTGCTCGCCCCGGCCACCCGGAACGCCACGCCGCCCGATCCCCGCCGCCAGGCGGAGCTCGCGAGTCAGGAGGCGCTGTCCCAGGGCGTCACGAGCTTCCACGACGCCGGGGTCGACCTCGAGACCGTGGATCTGTACCGACAGCTGGTCGATGAAGGAGCCCTCGGCGTGCGCTTGTACGTGATGATCCGCCAACCGAACGACCGACTCGCCGAGCACCTCGACGACTATCGACTCGTCAACTACGGTGATCATCGGCTGACGGTGCGGGCCATCAAGGTCTCGGTCGATGGGGCGCTCGGGCCGCACGGTGCCTGGCTGCTCGAACCCTACCGTGATCTGCCATCCAGCACGGGGTTCAACACGAGCCCCATCAGTGCGCTGGGCGAAACGGCTCGCCTCGCGATCGAGCATGACTACCAGCTGTGCGTGCACGCCATCGGCGACCGGGCGAACCGAGAGGTGCTCGACGTCTACCAGGAGGCCTTCGAACAGCACCCGGAGGCAACCGACCTTCGCTGGCGTGTCGAGCACGCCCAGCATCTCCACCCGGCCGACATCCCGCGGTTCGGCGAGCTGGGAGTCATCGCCGCCATGCAGGGTGTGCACGCCACCTCGGACGGCCCGTGGGTCGTGCCGCGCCTGGGAGAGCAACGGGCCCGGGAAGGAGCGTATGTCTGGCGGGATCTCTGGGCGACCGGCGCGGTCATCTCGAACGGGACCGACGCGCCCGTCGAGGACGTCGACCCGATCGCCAGCTACTACGCCAGCGTGTCCCGCAGACTCGCAGATGGCACGGTGTTCTATCCGGATCAGCGCCTGACCCGCATGGAAGCTCTCGAGACGTACACCATCAAGGGGGCGTTCGCGGCGTACGAGGAGGACATCAAGGGCTCGCTCGCGCCGGGCAAGCTCGCCGACGTGACCGTGCTGTCACGGGACATCCTCACGGTGCCCGAGGAGGACATCCCGGGCACACAGGTGGTGTACACGATCGTCGGTGGGAAGGTGATGTACCGCCGGTCGGACTGACCGCGGGAGTACGGCTGGGATGCGTCGGGGGGCAGCCGGTCGACCGGCTGCCCCCCGAGCGGCTTCACCAGGATCCTGGCTACTCGACTTTGGTACCGCGCGCCTGACCGCTCAGCGTCGAGTCGGCGTCCTCGGTCTCGTATGTCGCCGTGAACGACCCGACCAGCGTGCCGTTCTCGACCCGGCTCGTCATGCGTGTTATGACCATGACGCCGGGCCGAAACAGGCTTTCGTAGGGGCCAACCTCGGTAACGACGCTTCCGCCGTCATGGGACATGACGCGCAGGGGCATCGGCTCGCGCTCGGGGAACGTGATCGTCCAGCCGTCCATGCCGTCGGTCGCGACCATCTGGTATTCGACCAGCACGCTGTCGCCCGCCTCGGTGAGCGCCTGCATCTGCCAGGTGCCGGCATAGTCTCCGAACGATGCCATCTCCATCGAAGCGGCTTCGCCTTCCATCTCGTCTGACGCGGCTTCCTGCTGTCCACCGCATCCGATGAGCAGCCCAGCACAGCAAACCAGCGCGAGGTATCGCATGGTTGTCTCCAACTTCTGAAGGGAGAGGGAGCGTGTAGGGGAGCAACGTAGTTCGGCTGCGGGCGGTTGGCTAGGGCCCACCCATTGTGCGGCGCCGTCACCGGGTCGGGCGATGGTCGCCGATCTCGAGCGTCGCACCGGGTCGCGGAGGTCCGCCACCTGGCTCGCCGCGTTCGTGATCGAGGACGTGGGGCGGTACCGGGGATGCGTCCGGAGTGGCCTCCAGCACACAGCGGATGATCTCGGGGCGCCCAGAGTCGATCGGCACCAGGGGAGAGGTGGGAGCAACGTCGCGATCGGGTGACCAGGCGGCAGTCGGACGTCACTGTGGATCGTGTAGTCCAGGCGGCGCGACGGGCCGCCGCAGATGCTCCCGCGGCGACCCGTGCTGCCTCGACATCTACAGGCTCGAGGCCTTTCGGTCCGGCGGCTGCCTAACGGAGTCCGATGGCAGGCGCCGTGAGCAACTCGGCCGCCAGTCCGGCATGGTCCGACGGCCAGAGGCGATAGGCCGGTCCGGCCACGCGGTCCGCCGGCACCTCACCGAGGATGTCGATGCGGCCCTGGATCCCATCGACCGGATGGCCGATGCCGCGTGCCAGCACGTAGTCGATCCGCTTCACGAGCGTGGATACCCGGTTCGAGAGACTCGCCGCGTGACAGCAGGTGTAGCCAGCCACGCCCGGCCGCATTTCGGCCCACACGTCCTCAAAACCCGCGGCGGCGAAGACCTGGTGCAGCAACGAGCCGGGATGGTCGTTCAGGTCACCCATGACGATCGCGCGGTCGGCACCCATCTGGCCAAGCACCGTGACGATTTCGGTGGCCTGACCGGCGCGCAACTCGGACAGGTCGTACGTGAAGAGATCGGGCTCCGGGTGCGCGCTGACGATGGTGTACGTCTCGTCGTCGACGGCGACGGTGGCGACGACGTAACCGCGCCGCAACTCGATGCCGCCCACAGGGCCGATGACGTCGACCAGGTTCGCCTCGAACTGCTTGGCGAGCGTGCCGAGCACCGTGACCCGATCGGCGTCGACGAGCATGACATCGTAGTCTTGGAGCTTGAGCCCGGGGATCGGCTCGGCCTCGATGTTCAGCACCTGATCGGCGACGACGTAGTTGAGTCCTCGCTGGGCCAGCGCAGCCTCGAGCACAGGGAGAAACTCCAGCGGGGGAAGACCCGCCGCCGAGAGGTCGAATGTCGAGATCTCCTGGAGCCCGACGGCGTGCGGCCGTCGGGCCGCAATCGCATCGGCGATCGCGCCCGCACGCGCCGACCAGTCGGTCAGGAAGAGTGTGTCGAGTTGAGCCAGCAGGATCGGCATGTCGTTGGTGGGGTCCCCATCCGCGAGTGCGAGGATGATGGCATCGACGTCGGTGCCGAC
>JBDHDN010000180.1:0-1073 GCA_039591485.1 Gemmatimonadota bacterium | reverse complement strand
CGGGGCTCGCAATATGGTCGTCCGTACAGGCGAAGAGCGCGAGCACGGTGAAGACGGCAAGAAACCGAGTGATCCGCATGGGTGGCCTCCGGGAAATCGTTGACAGACGTTGTGCGACATGTCCTCCTGCTGCGGTTGAGGATCGGGTGGGTGCGTCAAGGATGCGTCAAGCTGACCGTAGAGGGCCCGTTAGCCGCCCCCGCAGTCAGGCGCTGGCCGTTCGCGCAACGGAATTCCGTGAGCCGTACTCCCTTAGACGGCAGGCGCAGTGGTTCATGCCGGCTTCACGGCAGTTTCACCGCGACGGGTACACTGTGAATGCGCTCTCCACGATTCAGGAGGTCGCCATGCGACGTGGCAGCCTGTTGGGCCTCACCGTGTTTCTCATGCTGTCCCTGGCATGCGGCGACGGAACCGGAGTCGAGGTCGACGATCTCGTTGGGACGTGGGACGCGACGGTGCTGGAGTTCACCAACCCGGCCAGCCCGGCCCAGCACGTCGATCTGATCCTCGAGGGTTGGACCTATGCTCTCACCCTCCACGCCGACAGCACCTACGACGCAACGCTCGACGATCCGGACGGGCCACCGGAGGCGATCACGGGGGTGTGGGAGGTCACGATGGACGTCTTCAGGATGAAGGACGATACCGAGCAGTGGTGGCAGGAGTTCGATCTCAGCAGAAGCGGAAACACGCTCACCCTCACGGGCGCAGATCTGAACTTCGATTTCGGCGAAGGGGATGTTCCCGCGAAGCTGGACGTGGTGCTCGTCAGGCGCTAGGACGCCGGACAATCCTCTGAACACGTCAGCGGCCTCGGCAAGAACCGGGGCCGTTCTTTTCCGCCTCGACGGCGAGCGGCAACGGTGAGGTGTTCGCTGCCCGTGAACCGCCCGCTCGGCGCAGCAAGCTGATGACGCTCACAATGGCACACAGGGGACCGAGCCACAGGAACTCCGGCGTGGGCAATCTGAGCATGCAGCGCGGCGAGCGGCAGTTGAGCCACCGGCCGTCCTACTCGAACAGGGGGCGACGCAAGTGCTGGCGTCGGTCGCAGCGGCCAGAGGAGTGCG
>JBDHDN010000179.1:0-7682 GCA_039591485.1 Gemmatimonadota bacterium | reverse complement strand
GACCTGAGCGGTCATGAGCGCAACCAGTGTCGGCACTGCAAGCGTGAACGCCGCCAGCGGCCACTCGGATTGCACCGTGATTCGCGAGGGGGAAGCGCCGGGCCGCGGGAGCTCTCCGACACCGCCGCCGGCCGTGCGTTGAGCAGCGTCCCACGGCACAATACTCACAGCCGGTCGCAGCGCTCGTCCGTCCAGCAGCCCGACGCTGCGCACGGTCAAGTCGCGCTCTTCGAGCGAAGTTGCGGCGAGTGCTCCGGTTGGGCACGCTGCCGCGCATGCAGGCGCCAGCCCGGCATGGAGGCGCTCATTGCAGAACGTGCATTTGCTCATGAGGCCTCGCCGCCCATTGAACCGTGGTGCGTCGTACGGGCAGGCCCAGCTACAGTAGCGGCATCCGATGCATCTGGAGCCGTCGATGAGCACGGTGCCCGTCACCGGATCTCGGCTGAATGCCAGAGCAGGGCAGGCATTCACACAGGGGGCGTGTGCGCAGTGGTTGCACGCCAGCGAGAGATGAAACACGGGGAGCTCGAGCCGCCGACGGGGATTGAAGGTCACTACGTGCCGCCAGCTCTCGGTGAGCGGGAGCTCGTTCTCGATCGTGCACGCCAACTGGCAGGCGTGACAGCCGGTGCAGCGATTCTGATCGAAGTGAAAGGCCAGCCTCTTCATTCGACCAGCTCCACGGCGACGAGTGTGTCGTGGAACGCCGCTCCGTAGCCGATGTCGGTCTCCCGCCCGAGCGAGCACCGGTTGACCGCAGCACCGTCCGCGATCCACCACCCGTTGGCCACGGCGACGCAGCCCGGCCGGATGCCGGCATCGAGCCGTGCCGTCACCTCGAATGCACCGCGATCGTTGAAGATGCGGATCAGGCCACCGTCGGGGATTCCTCTCGCCCGGGCATCGTCCGGGTGCAACTGCGCGATGGGTGCCGGACTCACTTGTCGGATCATGGCGAGGTTGTTGAACTGCGAGTGAATCCGGTTCTTGGTGTTCGGCGTCATGAGGTACAGCGGATACCGGTCGCCCCCGGACCCCGGCTGCCTGAGCGATTCCTCGGGCTCGACGTACGACGGCAACGGATCCACCCCCCAACGGCACCGAGCGTCTTCGGACCACAACTCGATCCGTCCCGAGGGCGTCGGAAACACGAGGTCCGCGAATGCGACCTCCTGGCAGCCGGGAGCGAGTACGGGGCCCTCGCGCAGGCGGGCGAGGGTGACGCCGGTGAAGGCGGACAGCCTGCGCTCCAAGTAGGCCTCGATTCCGTCGTCTCCAGGCTCGGGCATGACCTGCCGGATGGCCACGGGGTCGATGGCGAGCCGGTGCGCGAGCAGCCAGTACACCTCCGACTCCGGTTTCACCTCGCCCGGTGGATCCAGCATCTTCTGCTTGAGCTGGATGTACGGATGCCAGTACGCGCCGATCACGTCGGACTGCTCGAACAGGGTCTTGGCTGGGAGGACGATGTCGGCTTCCCGCGCGGTATCGGTGAGAAACTGATCTACCACCACAACGAACTCGAGTGATCGAAGAGCCGTCAGGACCGCGTTCGTCTCCGGGTTCTGGGTGATCGGATTGCCCCGCTCGATCCAGGCCATGGCGAGCGGGGGATCCCGCTGGGCCAGCATGTCCCGCCCGAGACGTGCGGTTGAGATCGAAACGCGTGCAATGCCGTCGGGTTCGGTCGGTGGAAAGAACGCGATCGGGTCTTTCACCGAGTCGAAGATGTGGCTCTGCAGGTTGGCGTAGGCCCACCCTGCACCAGGCCGGCCGACGTTCCCGGTAATGACAAGGAGTGCGAGGAGCGACCGCATGGTCTGGCCGCTGTTCGTGTAGCGCTGCATTCCGAACCCCGGACAAAGCGTGACCGGCCTCGTCCTCCCGATCAAGTCGGCGAGCCGCTCAATCTGCTCGACCGGGACCTCCGCGATGCCGGCAGCTCGCTCCGGTGAGAGGTCCCGCACGGCGGACGCGAACTGCTCGAATCCCAACACGTGCCGGTCGATGAACCCCTGGTCGATCAGTCCCTCAGCGATCAGACGCTGCGCGACTCCGAGCGCGATGGCACCGTCCGTTCCCGGACGCGGCTGGACGAACAGGTCCGCACGCTCCGCGGTCTGGGTTCGCCGCGGGTCGATCACGACGAGGCGACTCCCGCGCTGGAGAGCCTGCTCGACAAACGGCATCTGGTGGATGTTGGTCTCAGCCGCGTTCTTGCCCCAGAGAACGATCAGCCGAGCATTCGCCAGATCCCACGGCGCAGAGTGCGTGTTCTCGCCGAGGGTCAGCCGGGTCGCCTCGAGGCCGGCTGGCCAACAGAGATCGCCGTACGTCGTCGTGTAGCCACCGTAGAGGCGCCAGAACGCACCACCGATCCCGTTGAGGAGACCCTTGGTCCCGCTTCCGGCGTAGTACAGAACGGCCTGCGGTCCTTGCGATCCGCGTACGTGCTCCAGTTGCGTAGCGATCGTCTCGAGCGCCTCGTCCCAGGAGATGCGCTCGAAGGTTCCACCGCGCCGACGGCGCCGCAGGGGATGCAGGAGCCGGTCCGGTGAGGTCACGCGCTCGACATAGCTGAGGCCTTTGAGACACACACCTTCAGGCGTCGCCCGGTTGTCGGGATGCGGCTCGATCCGACGGATCCGGCCGTCTTCGATCGTGACGATCATCGAGCACGTGCTGTAACAGTTGCGCGGGCAGGCTGTCACGAAGGTGGGCATGGCGGCAAAGATAGGGTATGGCCGAGCACCTGACGAGCATGCCTGCTCCCGTCGTCACTGTTCGAGCCGGCCCGGCACCCTATCTTTGACGGACCTCTACCCGAGCGCGACCGTGCCATGTCCTCACTACTGCGACTCGCCCTGATCTCCGCAACGCTCACGGTCGTCGTTCATGCCCCTGCGGCTGAGGCCCAGGATGTACTCCGGTATCGAACGGGTACGTGGGATCGGGACACGCTGGGGAATCATCGCGCGGTGGTATGGGTCGAGCAGATGGCTGGTGCCGTGAGGGTGCGGATTCCGTGGCGCCGACCGGACCGTGCACCCGAGAGCGTCCAGACCGTCGTCGTTGACGCTGCCAGTGGGGATCGTATCACGAACGTCGTCCCCGTCGAGGTGAACCGCGAATACGGCGAGTTTGTGTTTCAGCCAAAGTGGGCGCCGGCCGAGTACCACTTCTACTACCTCCCGCACGCGAGTTCGGGGAGCCGTAACTACCCGACGGTCGAGTACCTCGCGCCCCGATCGACTGCGGACAGTTCGTGGATCGCGCGGTACCGCCTCACCACGTCGGACCTCGCAACCGGACAGTGGCAGCGCCTGCCCCGGGCAACGGCACACGAGATCCAGGCGGTCTCGGAGTTCGACTCGTTTTACCCGATGGAGGTAATCGCCACCGCTGCTGAGACGGAGGCTCTGCTCGCGTCACCGGGCGAGGTGTCGATGCTGCTCTTCGGTGAGGACCGGACACACCCGATCCGTATGCGGCACGATCTGCCGTACCGCTGGGTCGAGCGGGGGGCCTTCCGCCCCTTCGAGGGCAGCGCCGATCGAGGCGAGTTCTACGCGTTCCAGGTCGGCGTCTACGCCGTCCGAGACGTGTGGGACGCGTCGGTCACGGTCACGGACTTCAGGAGCGAGCACGGCGGCGTGATCCCGGCTGAGGCGGTGCGCGCCTTCAACTTCGGGGGCGTGGATTCCCACGGTCGATATTTCACGGCGCCGGTCACGATAGCCGCCGGCTCCGTGCGGCCGCTGTGGTTTGGCATCGCCGTGCCCGAGGACGCTGCCCCAGGAGCATACCGCTCTGCAGTCACGTTGTCCGCTCCGGGCCACACGCCGCGGTCGCTCCCGGTCCTCATCACGGTGACCCAGCGGAGCATCGCCGCGCAGGGAGACGACGAGCCGTGGCGTCTGTCGCGCCTGCGTTGGCTCGACTCGCGGATCGCGCTCGACGACGAAATCGTGCGACCCTTCTCCCCAATCGAGATCCGCGATCGCCGCCTCCGTGTCCTCGGTCGCGAGGTTCGCATCAACGACGGAGGATTCCCCGAGGAGATGCTCAGTTCGTTCGCACCCGAGGTGACGCACCTGGTCGAGCAGGATCGGAAGATCCTCGCCGCGCCCGTTCGGCTCGTCGTTGACGACGCTGCGCGCGGCGCGCTGCGCTGGCGCACTGCACCGCTCCGGTTCACGACTCGCACCCCCGGCCGAGTGACGTGGGACGTGCACAGTGAGTCCGGCGACCTGGTCATGCGACTGCATGGGGAGCTGGAGTTCGACGGGACCCTCGATTACTCGATCGCCTTGCAAGCCACCCGCACGGTCGAACTCGACGACGTTCGGCTCGAGATACCCTTCGCACACGATGTTGCGCAGTACATGATGGGCATGGGTGTTAGGGGTGGATACCGGCCGGAGCAGTACGAGTGGGAATGGAAAGTCGAGCACAACCAAGACGGCGCCTGGATCGGTGACGTGAATGCCGGGATTCAGTTCAGCCTTCGTGACGAGCACTACGAGCGGCCGCTCAATACGAACTTCTACCTCTCCAAGCCGCTCGTCATCCCGCGCTCGTGGGCCAACGCCGGACGCGGCGGGTGCCGCTTCGCCGAGGAGGGCCGAGCCTTTCTCGTGCGTTGCTTCACCGGTCCGCACACGATCGTGGAGGGCGATTCATTGAGGTTCGATTTTCGCCTCGCGATCACGCCGTTCAAACCCGTCGATACCGACGCCCAGTGGCGCACACGGTTCTTCCACCGCTACGCGCCACTCGATTCGATCCAGGCTCTCGGCGCGAACACGGTCAATGTGCACCACGCGACGCCGATCAACCCGTACATCAACTACCCGTTCCTCACTCCCGATACCATGCGCGCTTACGTCGAAGAGGCACACCGGCGCGACATGCGTGTGAAGATCTACTACACGGTCCGGGAGCTCACCAACCGTGCCCCTGAGCTGTTCGCCCTGTCCAGCCTCGGCCACGAGGTCTTGGCATCGGGATCCGGAGGTGGACCGTCGTGGCTGCAGGAGCATTTCACCGGCGATTACATCGCGGGGTGGTTCGTGCCCTCGTTGCGGGACGCGGCGGTGGTCAACAGCGGTGTGTCGCGGTGGCACAACTTCTATCTGGAAGGCCTCGACTGGCTTGCGCGGAACGTCGGCATCGACGGCTTGTACATCGATGACGTCGCCTTCGACCGCGTGACGATGAAGCGCGTGCGTAAGATCCTCGATCGCAATCGACCCGACGCCCTCATCGACCTGCACTCTGCCAACCAGTTCAACGAGCGCGACGGATACGCGAGCAGTGCGAACCTGTACCTCGAGCACTTCCCCTTCATCAACCGGCTCTGGTTCGGGGAGTACTTCGACTACGACGCGTCACCCGACCGGTGGCTTGTCGAGATGTCGGGCATTCCCTTCGGCCTCATGGGCGAGATGCTCCAGGACGGAGGGAATCCGTGGCGGGGCCTGGTGTTCGGGATGACGAACCGGCTCCCCTGGGCAGGCGATCCGTCGCCGATCTGGAACGCGTGGGATCGTTTCGGGATGGAGGGAAGCCGCATGATCGGGTATTGGGTCCCACATGCGCCCGTGCGTACCGGTCGAGATGATGTGCTGGCCACCGTCTACGTCCGTGACGGCAAGGCGCTCGTCGCACTCGCGAGCTGGGCGCACGAGCTCACCGAAGTAGACCTTCAGATCGATTGGAGAGCCCTCGGGCTGGACCGGGCCGGTGCCACCATCACCGCGCCGGAGATCCGGGATTTCCAGATCCAGCGCACGTTCGTTCCGGACCAGCGCATTCCCGTCGCTCCGGGGCATGGCTGGCTCTTGGTGATTCAATGATCCAGCAGTCTTGAGTAGCGAAGCCCATGCGACCCGGCCGCACCAGTCGTGACGGAGACGCGGGCAACAGCGGCAGCACCAATGGCCGTTCCGCCGTACGCAACGATCCCAGTGCTTCTCTGCTCGTCCCACCGCTCGCGACGACCGCCCTTGTCCTCGTCACGGTCAAACTCCTCGCGCACGTTGCCACCAACATCTGGACACCCTACGAGTTCCACCGCGATGCGTTCCTCTACATGGCGATGGGTACACATCTGCGCATCCTCCACATGGACTTCCCGCCGCTCATGGCGTTGATCTCCGAAGCCGTACGCGGCATCGCCGGCACCTCACTGTTCGCGTATCGGATGATTCCCGCAGTCGCCGGGACGGCGGTGCTCCTCTTGGCCATCCTCGTCACGCGGGAACTGGGTGGCGGGAAACACGCCCAGGTGCTGACTGCCATCGCCGTGCTCGTCAATCCCCTCTTTCTTCGCTCGGCCAATCTCTTCCAGCCGGTGGTGCTCGATCAGCTGTGGTGGTTGCTGGGCTGCTACGCGCTCGCGCGTCTCGACAATTCCGGTGACGCACGGTGGTGGCTCCTCCTGGGAGTGGCGGGGGGCGTCGGATTGCTGGGCAAGTTCTCGATCCTGTTCTTCGGACTGGCCGTTCTCGTCGCGCTGCTGCTCACACGGCATCGGCGAGCATTCATCGGCCCCTGGCCGTGGCTCGCGGTCGGCATCGCTCTGGTGCTTGGCAGTCCAGCCGTCATCGGACAGGTCAATCTCGGCTTCCCTGTGGTCGAGCAGATGGCGAGTCTGAGTGAACGCCAGTTGGCGCGGGTCGGGTTCGGCGAGTTCGTGACAGACCAGATCCTGTGGCAGCCGGCGGGCTTCCTCCTCGCCGTTATCGGTGGAGCCGCGCTGCTTGCTCACCCCACGCTGTGTCGTCACCGAGTGCTCGGGTGGACTGCCATCGTGGCCTTCGTGATCTTCGTGTTCCTCAAGGGCAAGTCGTACTACTACGGCCCAATGCATCCACTCCTATTCGCGGCCGGTGCGGTCACCCTGGAGCAGATCACCCGCGATCGTTTCCGTACGGCATGCACGTGGGGTGCAGCGGCGGGCGTCGTTGCATGGGGCGTGCTCGCCATCCCGTTCGGTCTACCGTTGGTGCCCCCGGAGCCGATGGCCCGGTTCTCGAGCGCGATTGGGATAACCACCGCGGTGCGCACGAACTGGGGTGAGTACTTGCCGCTGCCGCAGGACTATGCCGACATGACGGGATGGCGGGAGCAGGCCGAGGCAGTGGCCCGAGTCTACCGCTCGCTCCCACAGGCTGAGCAGGCCGACGCGGTGCTGTATGGGAGGAACTACGGCGAGGCGGGAGCGCTCGACTTCTATGGCCGGGAGCTGGGACTGCCCCCGGTCGTCAGTCTGGCCGGGAGCTTCTATCTGTTCGGTCCTGGAGAGCGAACCGGCCGGGTCATCATCTTCCTCGGAGTCGAGCCGGAGGAGATCCGCACGATCACCTGCCATTCACTCGAGCTGGCCGATCGGGTCACCAATCGATGGGGGGTACCGGAGGAACGCGACGTCCCGATCGTCGTGTGTCGAGACCCGGACATGACGCTGCAAGATTTCTGGAATCAGGTGGGGCACGGCTACTGGGGCTGACGGGAGCAGCTGCTTCCGTCACCCGGTGCGGTCCGGCTCGAGCAGCCGCCGGACTGCTTCCGCCCCGGCAACCTCGGCATCGATGTCCTCGCCGACACGACGTGCCGCCTCCAGATCGCGCGTGAGTTCGTCCACAGTCACGTTCCCGGCGTGGAGCCGCAGCAGG
>JBDHDN010000178.1:0-9302 GCA_039591485.1 Gemmatimonadota bacterium | reverse complement strand
GGAGACCGTGCTCAATGCCTTCCGCGAGGTCGAGGACGCGATGGTGGCCGTGCACCGATATCAGGCTGAGTACGAGCACCGGCAGCGCCAGGTCGAGGCTGCACAGAGCGCCGCCGAGCTCTCATGGATTCGGTATGAGGGTGGCTGGACGAGCTATCTCGAAGTGCTCGACGTGCAGCGCTCGCTGTTCGGTGCGCAACTGGCCGCGTCCGAGGTACTGCGGCTGCGCCATGCGTCGATGGTGCAGCTGTACAAGGCGCTGGGTGGCGGTTGGACGCCGGTTGAGGTTGCGCAGGACGGAATGCTCGGGAGTTGAAGCGAGCGGCGGTGAAGCGTGCCAGGTGCAACGTGAAGGGGTCAGAATGCTGGCGAGTCCCGGCGCCGGACGCTCACGCGTACCCGAGCACCTGCAACTGCGGAATCCTCTGAAAGTGCCGCACGTTCCGAGTGACCAAGGGGCGTCCGAACGCAACGGCGGTTGCACCGATCCACAGGTCATTCGCGCCAATGAGGATGCCATTGGCCTTGAGGTAGCGATACGTCTGCCCATACGTCCAGCAGACTTCGGGCGTGCAGGGCAGGACCTCGAAGGCCGCGATGAAGTCCCGCCACCGCTCCCGTACGGCGAGCGGCATGCCGGCCGCCAGCTCGCCGGCAGTTGTGAACGTGATTGCGAGGGGCGCTGCGGCGTGGGCCTCGAGGAACCGTTGCGTCGGCCCGGGCTCCTCGCGCAGCAGCTCCCGCTCGAGGTCGATGAGGAAGGTGGTCTCGAGGATCAGGCCGGCGGCCACTTGTCGTCCGGGGGGGCATCGGTGGCTTTCAGCTCTTCGATGTCCGACAGTTCCGCCGGCTCGTAGACGGAGCCACGCTCGCGGACCCTTTCAAGGTACTCCTCAGCCGTTTCGGGCCGCTGCGGCCACTCCGCTCGCATGACGACGTCGCTGAACGACTCTCCCGGGTGGAGGCGGGCGCGAACGAGCCGCTCGTACGCGTCAAGCTTCAGGGAGATTGTCTTCGTTGCCATGCATGCATCATGCATGGGTCGTGTATGTTGCGCAAGCGCGTTGCAGCGATGCGCCAGCGCGGCATTATCACGTAACTATCTGTTATTTATCACTTTACGGAACTGGGGCGATCCGGTCAGATCCGTCGGCCCCCGAGCTCCTTCGGCATTCGACATTCCCCCACTCGATATTCTGTCCGTCCATCCGCCTATCCGTCCACGCTCTCACTCACCTGCCGCCCGCCGCCCCACTTCTCGAACCACGCACGCAGGTACAGCTGTGTCCGCATGAAGTTGGACGGCCGGCTGCTCGTGCCGTGCCACTCGTTCTTGAACCGCACCATCGCGGTCGGGACCTTGAGGTACCTGAGCGCCTGATAGAACTCCTCCGTCTGCGGCATCGGAGTTCTGAGGTCCAGCTCGCCGGTCATGAGCATCGTCGGCGTCGAGACGTTGCCCACGTACATGAGGGGTGAGCGGCGCAGGTGCTCACTCGGGTCCTCCCACGGCAAGTTGGCGAAGTTGCGATACCACGACGCGCCGTCGGTCGTGCCCACGAACGACAGAACCGGTCGGTGTGCCCCACGATCCACGAGGTGAGGACGCCTCCGCCGCTGCAACCGTACACGTACAGGCGGTCGCGATCCACGTAGCCCCGATTCACCAGCGTGTCGACACCGGCCATCAGGTCGTCGAAATCCTTGCCGGGATACGCGTTCTTGATCGCGTTGCCGAACGCGCTGCCGTAGCCGTCGCTACCGCGCGGGTTGGTGTAGAGCACGACGTACCCCCTCGCCGCGTGCTCCTGCCACCCGAAGTTGAACCCGACACCGTACATGCCGTGTGGCCCGCCGTGGATGACGAGCATCATGGGGTAGGTGCGCGAGGGATCGAAGTCGGGCGGCTTCACGATCCAGCCCTGGATGCGGTAGTCGTCGACGGAGCCATACCAGATTTCCTCGACGTCCCCCAGGGAGCGGCCGAACATGACGTCGTCGTTCACGTGCGTGAGCTGGGTGATCTCCGTCGGCCGCCGCACGTTGAGCGTGACGACGTCGCCCGGCTCGTGGAAGCTCGTCGTGACCCCCACCACGTCACCCCGCTCGGTCATGCTGGAGAGCGAGAAGATCTGCTGCCCCTCGGTCAGCGGTCGCACGCGACCGTCTACCGAGGCCGCGAACAGGTGCCGACTGCCTTCGGTGTTGGCGGTGAAGTACACGGTCTTGGAGTCGGCCGACCACGTGAGCTCACGCGGACTGCGGTCGAGGTCGCCGGAGATCTCTCGTGGATTCGCGCCGTCGAGCCCCATCACGTACAGCTTGGCCGTGGTGTAGGTGTCGTCGGTCCAGTCGTAGCCCGTGTAGGCCACGAGGCTGCCGTCGGGCGACACCACGGGACTGCCGTCGGGGCCGTGCCTGGTGGTGAGCTGGCGGATCGTTCCTGACGTTACGTCGATCGCATAGATCTCCGACTCGCGCCACACGTGCTCGGCATCCTCCACCCGGAGCGACGAGAACAGGATCTCGCTCCCGTCGGGTGTCCACGCGATCCCGCCGTGGTTCCAGTCGCCGTCGCTGAGCCGGCGCGGAGTGCCCCCGGTCGCGGGCACGACGAAGACGTGCCGATACCCGTCGTCGACGTAGCCCCGACGGTCGCGGCGGAACCACAGCCGGGTCACGATCTTCGGGTTGCCGGTCCACTCGGCACCCTCGGGCCGCTCCGGCAGGCGGATGCTCGGGAAGAAGTCGTCCTTCGTCTTCACGGTCATCGTGAACGCGATCGACTGCCCGTCCGGCGACCACTCCAGATCCGACGGCGACTCCTCCATCCGCGTGATCTGGGTTGTGGCGCCCTCGGCATCCATCCACCGCACGAAGATCTGGGCACCCGTCGGGTCGCCTTCCTCGACGAACGCGATGCGGGTTCCGTCGGGCGACCATCGCGGCGACGAGCCGTCAACGAGGAACCGGTTGCGCCCGCCGTCGGCGTCCATGATCCACAGCGACGACGTCCAGCGGTCCTTCATCTTGTCCACCCAGCGGCGGGTGTACACGACGTGCCGGCCGTCCGGTGAGATCTGCGGGTCGGAGACCCGCTCCCACTCGAGGTAGAGATCGAGATCCAGCACAGCGCCGCGCTCTTGTGCGGCAGCGAGGGCGGGCAATGCGACGAGCGCACTCAGGACCACGAGGGTCAACCTGTGCATGAGGGGCTCCTGAACGGTGATGAGGGCGAAGTTACCCGCGGGAAGGCGGGTGTCCAGCGGCGCGACCAGCCTTTACGTCTTGCGCTCGTACGTCCCGACCAGTTCCGCCGTCCCCAACACGTGCCCGGCCATCGCACGCTCGAGGTCGGACTTCGTCGGCGTGTCGAGATCGGGGAGTGTCACGTCGAGCGCATAGAGCGTGTGCACGTACCGGTGGCGACCGATCGGCGGGCAAGGGCCACGATAGCCGGCGCCCCCCCAGTCGTTGCGGCCCTCCCTCGCGCCTGGTGGCAGCGTCCCGCCGGTGAGTCCCGCGGGCAGCGAGCGCGTCGCGGGTGGGATGTCGTAGAGCACCCAGTGAACCCAGCGCATCCTGGGTGCGGCGGGATCGGGGGCGTCTGGATCGTCGACGATCAGCGCCAGGCACTCGGTCCCGGCAGGAACGCCGTCCCAGGTGAGCGACGGTGATCGGTCGGCGCCGTCACAGGTGTGCTCTCGCGGAATGGCGCCGCCGGGGGCAAAGGCGCTCGACGTCAGTGTCAGCGTCATGATGCGGACCTCCTGCGGATCGGTGGGACACCGCATGCCGAGATCGATCCTGCCGGTACGTGACGGTCGTGCACTAAGCTGCGATCGTTTCGCCGACGCGCGCAAGCGAGGCCCGAGCGGATCGTGGAGTGCGCCCGGATCGGGCGTGCTCGGCGCAGCGGTGCGGCGGAGGGTGGTGGAGCCGGAGGCGGGAGAGCATCCGGTCTCGAGGGGAGGCGCGGCTGGGGTGCCCCAGCACGCTGCAGATGAGGGAGTGAGGGGACCACTACCACGGCGGCCGTGTTCAGCACTCCGCTCCTGGTCCCGAGACCCGATTGCAGTGCGCCAGGTACGACAGCTTCGACATGTGGAAGATGTCCCACGTGCCTTCGCCGTCCGGCAGTTGCTGCACGAAGGTGTACGCGAGCGGCGCGTCGTTCGCGGCGATCGTGTCGTACACCTTCCGGACCGCGCCCAGGTCGCGCGGTTTGGCGATCCGGAATAGCAGCATGAGCTGACGGCCGTCGTCATCGGTCCAGGCTACCGCTTCGTCCAGTTGGATCTGCCGCAGTCCGCGCACCTCGGCCTCGCGCGCGAGAGCGGCGAGGTACTCCGGCTCCGGGAGCGCGAGCATTGCCGCCCAACGGCGCTGCTCCTCCCGCTCGAGCGGATAGAACATCGTGAACAGCTCGCGTAGCTGGTGGTGCATCGTCACCTCGACGGTCGGGGCGTGCCGTTCGTGCGGCACACTGTCAACTCGGCGGGAGGCGCTTCAACGCCTCGGCCGCGTACACGCGAACCTCCCAGTCGTCGTCGTCCGCCGCACGCTCGAGGGTCGGCCGCGCGCTCGGTGATCCGATGCGCAACAGCGCGACGACGGCCTCCCGCCTGACCCCTTCGGCCTCGTCGTTCAGTTGCTGTGCGATCGCCGGGATTCCCTGCTCGTCCCCCAGCGTGCCCAGGGCGCTGATGCCGCCGATGCGGGTCCACACCTCGTCGCTGTCGAGGTACTCGTGCACGCGATCGAGCACCGCCCTCGATCCAAGTGCCGCGAGCTGGTTCAGCGCCACGAGCCGGACATGGGGGACCGAGTCGTCGAGGAGCGGCAGCAGTGTAGGGACCGCGCGCGCGGACCCGACGACCCCAAGCGCGATCGCGGAGCGGAAGCGCACGTTCTCGTCCGGATGGGACAGGGCGGTACACAGGGCCGGCACCGCGCGCTCGGCCGGCAGCTGCGCGAGCGCCTCCGCTGCCAGAACCTTCAACCCAGTGTCGTCTCCTTCCAGGAGCCCGAGGATCGGCTCGACGGCGGGATCGCCGAACCCGAGCAGCTGCTGCATGAGTCGGTAGCGGCGACGGTACTCGGGGGTCTGGCCCATCTCGGTGACGAGCTCTTGCATCCTGGCCTCGCGGACATCCGCAGGCGAGAGCCGGGCGACCGTGTTGTGCAGTCCGTCGCCATACGCAAAGGCCGAGATACCGATGAGGAGCGCGGCATAGAGGCCGACGACCGCGACGACCTCCCGCCGGCGATCGGGTCGTTCCTTGCCGAACAGGAACCGGAAGGGTGCGGAGAGGATCCGCGTCACGACGCGCGGCACTGGGAAGAGAAACGGTGCGCTGTGACGGTACGTCTCATATGCCTCGCCGTGGCGTCGGCGCATGTGCAGCTCCTCTACCAGGGCCACCGCGACGATCACCATCGTCGAGATCAGCCACGGCAGGCTGGCGCCGATGCCCCACGAGCGTCGTGGGTAGTGCATCCGCTGCAGCAGGAGATAGAGCCCGTAGGTCCACAGGATCCACCCGAGGTACTGCGGATGGCGGCTCAGTCGGTACACCCACGCATCTGCCACGGGCCTTCCGTGCGCCCGAGCGGACAGCCAGGCGTAGACGCCGAACAGGAAGATCAGAATGCCGACGCCGATGAAGAAGATCGTGGTGGGCCAGATGGAGTGAACGCCTGCGAGCCCGAGCAGCCAGCGGAGGGCGTCGTCGGGTGCGTCGATCACTCGGCCCCAGTGCTGTAGCTCGTAGGAGATGTCGAGGATCGGGAGCCACACGGCGTTGAGTACCCCGAGCCCCGCCAAGAAGAACATGACGCCGGCGAATTGTGCGAACACGGGGAGCATCACGCCGGCGGCCCCCACCGCCGCGAACTCGGTTCTCTTGGTGGCGAACCCGACGACGATGAGGCCGACGAGCAGGAAGAACGCACCGTAGCCGATGGCCCGGACGTGATAGTGGGCCATGAACAACTCCGTCTTGAGTTGAGCAATGGCATCGGCGTGCGAGTCTCCGCCCGGTGTTGTGATCGTGCGCTGGAGGAGTCCGTCAACGACGTCGGGAAGGGCTACCGTCGCGAAGGTGAGGCCCGCCGTGAAGATGACGGCCAAGAGCAACATCGATCCATTGCGAACGAGCGTGCCGTGCATGTGGCGCTCCCCCGTGTCGTCGCGGTTCCTCCCGGCTCCGCGATGCTGCGCCGTCACGCGGTCGCCGGCTCGTCATCCTCCAGTGTCGAGACGTACGCGGCGAATCGCGCGGGATCTCGCAGCGGCTCACCGTGCCCGAAGCACACGAGCGACGGTTCGAGCGTGGCGAGCCGTCGCGCGGTCCGCCGGTTCTGCGCCGGGTCGAAGGTCGCGAGCCTGAACGGTTCGGTCAGGGCATGCCGCAGGGTCACCGGGTTGCGATGGAACAGCACGTCGCCCAGGAACAGCACCCGATCGTGCTCGCGCCAGAAGGCGAGGTGCCCGGGTGTATGTCCGGGTGCCTCTATGACGGTGAATCCGCCGATCTCGTCTCCTTCATGCAGTGTCCGTGACACCGGATGCGCCGGGCCCCCGAACTGGCGTGTCAGTCGCGCGATCCACGTGCCCTCCCGCGGCAGCACCAAGGTCAGGTCGCCGGTCTCGAGCGCGGTGCGGTCGCCCGCGCCGCACATGAGCGGGATCCCGAATCGCTCGCACACCGCGTGACTGCATCCCTGATGATCGAAGTGGGCATGGCTCACGGCGTGTCCCGCGATGGGAATCCCGGCAAGGGCAGAGAACAGCCGCGCGGCGCCGAGTCTGCCACCGGAATCCACGAGCACGTCGCCCAGCACGTACGCGTTGATCGTATCGAAAGGCAGCAGTGACAGCCGCAGCACATCGTGGGTGACGCGATCGAGTTTCATGCTCGCTGTGCCAGCCGTCGCTGATCGCGCCACAGCCACACGGCGAGCGCAGTGGGTCCGACGACGGCGATCATGCTGGGCCACATGGGCAGCACGTTGCCGTCGACCACCAATTCGACGCTCAGCAGTAGGCGTAGCAAGTGACCGAGTGCAATGAGCAGCAGGAACGATCCGGAGAGCAGCGCGGCAGGGCGCATGCAGGCCTCCCGGCGGTGCACGTGGTGAAGCCGAGGAATCCAGTTCAACAGATACACTCCGATCGCTGCCGACAGAAGAGCGTGCGTGGGCGGATGTCGACAGCAATCCCGACAGTAGATATCGTTATCCAGGGGGCGGGGCGACGGGGATGCTGTCTCTCGAGACCAAGGAGCGGCCAATGTCCGGTGTCCGAGTACTCGTCGGCACGCGCAAGGGCGCGTTCATCCTGACCTCCGACGGAACACGGGATCGGTGGGCTGTCAGTGGGCCCCACTTCGCCGGCTGGGAGTTGTACCACCTCAAGGGATCGCCCGCGGACCCGAACCGCATCTACGCATCGCAGACGAGCGGCTGGTTCGGGCAGGTCCTCCCGCGCTCCGACGACGGCGGGAAGACGTGGGAACCGGTCGGCAACGAGTTCGTGTACGACGGCGTGCCCGGTACCCATCAGTGGTATGACGGCACGCCGCACCCGTGGGAGTTCAAGCGGGTCTGGCATCTCGAGCCGTCGCTCACCGACCCCGATACGGTGTATGCTGGGGTCGAGGACGCCGGGTTGTTCCGCTCTTCCGATGGCGGGCGCACCTGGCGCGAGCTATCGGGGCTGCGCGGCCACGGCTCGGGTCCGCACTGGCAGCCCGGCGCGGGCGGGCTGTGCCTGCACACGATCCTGTTGCACCCGAGCGACTCGAACCGGATGGTCATCGCGATCTCCGCGGCCGGGGCGTTCCGGACCGACGACGGCGGAGACACGTGGCGGCCGATCAACCGCGGGCTGGTCTCCGACTACATCCCGGACCCCACCGCCGAGGTCGGGCACTGCGTGCACCACATCGCGGCGCACCCCTCACGGCCTGATGTGCTGTTCATGCAGAAGCACTGGGACGTGATGCGGAGCGACGATGGCGGCGACTCGTGGTACGAGGTGAGCGGGGATCTGCCGAGCGACTTCGGGTTTCCCATCGAGGTGCACGCGCATGATCCGAATACGATCTACGTGGTCCCGATCACGAGCGACTCGTTGCACTACCCACCCGACGGGAAGCTGAGGGTGTATCGCAGCCGCACGGGCGGTAACGAGTGGGAGCCGCTCACGCGCGGTCTGCCGCAGGAACACTGCTACGTAAACGTGCTGCGCGATGCAATGGCGGTAGACGCGCTCGATCCGTGCGGCGTGTACGTCGGCACGACAGGCGGACAGGTGTACGCCTCGGCGGACGCGGGGGATCACTGGGAGCCGATTGCGCAACACCTGCCGTCTGTGTTGTCGATCGAGGTGCAGACGCTCGCATGACCCGGGTCCGCCTTCCTGCCCACCTCTGCACCCTGGCGCAGGTCGAGGGTGAGGTGCGCCTCGAGGTCGCGGCCCCCGTGACACAGCGGGCCGTGCTCGACGCGCTCGAGGCGCGCTATCCGATGCTGCGCGGCACGATCCGCCACCACGTCACCCTCGAGCGGAGAGCGTTCCTGCGGTTCTTCGCGTGCGCACGGGACCTCTCCCACGAGTCGCCCGACGCGCCGCTGCCCGACGCCGTGGCGAACGGTGAGGAGCCGTTCATGGTGGTTGGGGCGGTCGTCGGCGGCTGAAATTCGTCCGATCGCCGGCAGGAGGTGCGAAGGGCGAGCCGCGGTGGCTCGCCCTTCCGTAACGTGCTCCGCGTTCTCCCGACGACTTACTCGGAGCCGCCGGACTCCAGTGCGGTGAGCTCCATGCGTGCCATGCCGCCGCCCGCCGCGGCCGGCAGCTTGGTCTCGCTGCGGACGATGGTATGCGGCGCGGCGGTCATCACCTTGAGGGTCGCACCGCCGCCCTCGACGTCGTCCAGCGGGGTCAGCGTGACGATGAACGTGTCGAACGACCCGGCGGCGCACTCGACGGCCTCCGTCCCGGTTACCTCGAGCAGCATGGGGCGCACCCTGCCCATGTTGAGATCAAACGTCCGGATCGTCGCCCGATATCCGACGGCAAGCGGAAGCCCGGCGATCACCGCATCCCTGCCTGCTCCGCCGGCGACCACCGGCTCGTCGAGGTCCACATCGATCGGGATGGTCCGACCAGGGGCGCGGATCTCGCCTGAGAGCTTCGCATCCGTGTACCGCATCGCGATGGCTGCAGCACCGCCCGCACCGCGACGAATGGGCTTGAGGCTCGCGCGGTCGAGGTCGAACGTGTCCACCATGGTCCC
>JBDHDN010000177.1:0-7752 GCA_039591485.1 Gemmatimonadota bacterium | reverse complement strand
CCTTCTCCTCCCTATCCAAATACCCCCGCGAGGACATCCACCACCAGGCCACTCGCTTCCAGCAGGACGATCCGGTCCCCGAAGATCGTGACCTCGATGCCGGTCCGTGACTCGAGCTGCGCCTGCAAATCCGGCGGGAGTTGCCGCTTCGCGATTCCTGGCGGCAGAGGCTTGCCTCGCGCCAGGTTCTTCGCAACACCGGGCGGCAGGGGCTTCGCCTCGTAGCGATGCTCGGCGAAGTACTCGGCGATGACACGTCGCTCGGATACCGAAAAGCCCACCGATGCCGTAGCCTCGACACCCGGACCGTCGCGGTCTTTCGGCTTGTCCGGCTTCTGCGCCGCCGCGGGTGTGGCAAGCGCCACGAAGATCAGTGCAACCGCAAGACCAATGAGCGATGGACGATACATAAGCACCTCAGGGAATCGGATGTAATACGGCGTCGATGCCGGTCGTGCCGCGCGCAACCATGACTGCCGCACCCGGGTTGAGCATGAAAATCACTTCCGGAACGTCGTAGTGATACTCAGCAGGGTAGATCATGCTCGGGTCCTCGTACTTCACCAGGACGTCCGGATACGTATCCGGCACCTCCAGCACGTAAGTACCGTCGGCCTGGGTCAGGGTCTCACTCACGGGCGCGTAAGGGGAAGCCGGCATCAACGCCCTGACTACGATGCCTTCGATACCTGCACCGGTCGAGTCCGTCACCGTACCCGCGATGGCGCCTTCCGGGATCGCCGGAGGCTCGGGCGGATCCGGTTCCGTCGGCGGCTCCGGCTCATTCGGCGATGAGAGTCCCTGCTCGATCCGGAACTTGATGGGCGCGGTTCGCCCGTTCACCAGCGTGATGACATCGTCGCGACCACCCGAGCGCAGCTTGGACTTGTTGTCCACCAGCATGACCTCCAGATACCCGACCTCCACGCCGCCGACGTGCACGCCGATGCGATAGACGGTGTTGACGGCGAGATCGAACCGGTCGGTATGCCAGTTCACGTGGAAGAACTCGCCCACGGGTTCCGCACGGAGCATCCCGCCGTTGGATTCAGCCGTCGTACTAAAGCTCACGATTCCGCTGCATCCGGTTCCGTTGAGCGCACAAATCGTCACCTCGGGCTCTGCCGTTGCATCGAAATCACCTGTGTATTCCGGCTGCCAGGCCAGCGGCGGCAAGAAGTAGAAGTGCTCATCACCGTTGTGCGCCGCATCGGCAATACGCAGGGTCGGAACCTCGTCCAGAGGATCCGTCCCCGTGTCCGCCAACTCACAGGCGACCAGTGGTACGCAGAGCAACGCGGCACAGACGAAGCGTGTGAACATGTAGCCTCCCGATCCTGCGGGAGTGAGCGCTGGTCCCGCGTCGTAGTGGATTCGCGTGTGGGTACAGACTCCGCTATGCAATCAACGGCAGAGTGCCGGGAGGGGCCGTGATACGA
Source organism: Gemmatimonadota bacterium (assembly GCA_039591485.1). Taxonomy (GTDB): domain Bacteria; phylum Gemmatimonadota; class Gemmatimonadetes; order Gemmatimonadales; family GWC2-71-9; genus JAOTVV01. Next base: position 6,313 of record JBDHDN010000177.1, on the reverse strand, counting down.
GTCACACGGCGCCTGGTGGGACACAATGCGACACCAGAGGCTACGGGACTTATCGCGAACGTCTGGCGTGTTCGAGGACGCTCAGCACGCGTCGCTGTGCGGTGTGGAGAGGAGATTCGCCTGCTGCGGCCGCTTCGTCGAAGATCTCGCCCAACGACTGCTCGATCCGGGCGACTCGGTCTCGCACCGCCTCGATCGTCCGGCCCTCGCGAAGCATCGGGAGCGAAATGGCACCGCCGGCGTTGATGACGTAGTCCGGAGCATATAGGATTCCCCGGTCGTGGAGACCCTCCGCGTCGTCCGGTCGCTCGAGTTGGTTGTTCGCCGAACCCGCCACGATCCGGCACTGCAGCAACGCTACGACTTCGGCGTTCACGGTGGCACCAACCGCGCACGGCGCGTACACATCGCACGGCGTCGCATACACGGCCTCGGCAGGAATGGTCGATGCTCCGAGATCGTGGCCGAGCGACCTTGCCCGCTCGGCAACCAGATCGCTGAGCAACACCGTCGCACCTGCGTCGGCGAGCATCCGCGCCAGGTGCACTCCCACGTCACCGACCCCCTGGACGAGCACTCTGCAGCCCGCCAGTTCGGAGGAGCGGAAGACACGCTGGACGGCGGCTCGGATACCGACGAACACCCCCAACGCGGTGAACGGGCCGGGATCGAGCGGCTCGCCGTGCTCCCGATCCCATCCGTGCACATACTCCGTTTCCTCCTGGATCACCGCCATATCCTCTGGCGTCGTGCCGAGGTCAGGTCCGCACGCGTACAGCCCACGAAGCGACGCCACGAGCCGACCGAGTCGACGGAGCAGACGATCGCGGCTTCCGGCCTCCAGGGAGCCCGGTATCGCCAGGACGCTCTTTCCGCCGCCAAGCGGGAAACCGATGCACGCCCACTTGGCGGTCATTCCCTCTGCCAATCGCATTGCGTCCAGTAGAGCATCGCGTGGCGCCGGGTACACCCGTATCCGGCACCCACCGACTGCGGGGCCCAGGGTCGTGTCGTGGATCGCGATGAAGATCCAGGTACCGCTGTCTGCGTCGAAGGCGCTGATCACCGACTCGCCAGACCAGTGAGCGATGAGTTGCTCCATGGCCGTGAAGGTAGGGGCGGGAACGAGGGACGGATAGGCGGACGGGCCGACCGCTGGGGGGTGTGGCTGCCGCCAACGACCTACGCTGCAGGTTGCACAGTGCTCCCTCAGGCCTCCGTCGCAAACGGCTCCTCGAGCGACCGGCTCTGCGGCGTCAGCAGTTCGGCCCCGCTCGCGGTAATGACCATGTCGTCCTCGAGCCGGACGCCAAACTCACCGGGAAGGTAGATGCCTGGCTCGTCACTGAAGGTCATGCCGGGCGCAAGTGGCTGTGTGTTGCCTCGGACCAAATACGGCCACTCGTGGCCGTCCATCCCGATGCCATGGCCTACCCGGTGCGTGAAGTAGGTGTAGCCTGGCCCGAACCCGGCCTGTTCGATATGCCTTCGCGCTGCCGCGTCCACCACCTCGCATGGCACGCCGGGAGCGGCTGCGTCGAGCGCCCTGGTCTGAGCCTCACGCACGACGTCAAAGACGTGCCGCATCCGGTCGCTCGGTCGTCCAAGAAGGAACGTGCGACTGATATCGGAGCGGAAGCCCTCCACCGAGCAACCGCCGTCGATCAGGAGGATCGTGCCCTCGCGGATTACCTGTGGCGTCGTTGAGCCGTGCGGGAGGGCGGAGTACTCACCAACCTGCACCCCGGCCGATCCCGAGAAGCCGAGCCGGTCATGCGCGGCGCGCACGAGGTGCCCGAACCGGTCCTGAGTCATGCCCTCGTCGAGCGCCCGATATGCAGCCTCGTACGCCTTGAGCGTGACCTCGGAGGCCAGTCGCATCAGGTCGATCTCGTGCGCGGTCTTTACACCGCGGCAGCCCGCCGTGACCGGAGTGGCACTCATCAGGGTCAGTGCCGGCGCGGCTTGCCCCACACCGTTCGAGTACGCGAACCATACCGTCTCTTCGATACCAAGCGCGCCCGTCACGATCCCGCGCTCCGCGAGGCCATCGGCGACGAGCCGATACGGATCCTCGTCCTCGTGCCAGGTGCGAATTTCCGTGTCGTCCACCGTGAGTGGGCCGGCCTCCAACTGCTCGCGGGTCCGATCCTCCTCGAACGCCGGCGTCACGACGAACGGTCGTCCCCGGGCAGGAATGATGACGGCGAACAGTCGCTCGCTCAGCCACCAGCGGACGTTGGTGAAGTACACCATCGACGTGCCGCCCGTGAGCATGATGGCGTCGAGATCGTGCCGCGACATCAGCCGTCGGGCCTGGTCGATCCTGCCCTGGCGTTCGGCCACGGTTATCGGCGTTGCCCGATCCTTCATCGACGTGAGTGCGAGAATGGACGGCGGGAGATCTTGCTCACCCTGATGCCATTGGGCGTCGAGGGCGCTCGGATGGCCCGACGTGGTCGCAAGCGTGGTGGCCGAGACTCCGAGGAAGGCGCGGCGAGAAATCATCGAGTTGCTCCGGGCAGGAGAGTCGACGGGTGATCGACGAGTCGCAGCAACGTAGACGGGATCCCACCGGCCGGCCACCCTGCGCCGCCCGCTCGGCATGCTGGCGCCCCTTCCGGCCAGCCCCTACCTTCGACGGTGCGCCCACGTTCTACGTCCCGCCGACTGCGATCGCTTGGACGAGCGTGAGCACCCCGCACGCGGATCGAGACCGCACCCCCGTGGTGACCCGGAGACCGTCATGCGCCTTCCATCCGTCGAGGTCCTCGTCGCCGCGGCGACGCGAACGCTGTTCAGATTTCCCGCCGTCCTCGTTGCAGGCGCAGTCGCGGCCGGTGCCGGTGGCATTGCCGTCGACAATGCGAACGAGGAGTTCTGGTTGCGGCTGATGGGAACGGCGGCGCTCGCGATACCGCTCTACGTCGCCGTCGATCTCACCTGCGAGCGGCACCGCTGGAGTACCGGACTTCGGATCGCCCTATGGGTTGTCGGGGCAGGCCTGCTCGCTTGGTTCATGGCGGCCTGGTTCGACTGGTCCGAGCCCGTCGCCGCCGGACGCTACGTCCAGCTCAGTGCGACATTCCATCTGCTCGTTGCAGTCGCGCCCTTCATCCGCACCGGCGCGGTTCACGATTTCTGGCAGTACAACAAGACGCTGTTCCTCCGCGCCCTCATTGCCGCACTCTTCTCGGCCGTGCTGTTCGGTGGCCTCGCCGTTGCCCTGTTGGCACTCGACAACCTGTTCGGTCTCGCCGTCCAGGACGAGTGGTATGCCCGTCTGTTCTTCCTCCTCGCCTTCGTGTTCAACACGTGGCTGTTCCTGGGCGGCGTGCCGGGCGACCTCACGGCACTCGAGCAAGAGGAAGACTACCCGCGCGGCCTCAAGGTCTTCGCGCAGTACGTCCTGGTCCCGCTCGTCGCCGTGTACCTCGTGATCCTCACGCTCTACCTCGTGAAGGTGCTGGTGACCCAGCAGTGGCCCAGCGGTTGGATCGGCTGGCTCGTGTCGAGCGTTGCGGCCGCTGGGATCTTTTCCCTGCTACTGGTCCATCCCATCGCCGGGCACGAGGAGAACCGCTGGATGCGCACCTATGCGCGCGGGTTCTATGTGGCCCTGTTCCCTTCCATCGTCATGCTGTGGCTCGCGATCTATCAGCGGGTGGCGCAGTATGGCATCACCGAGCGGCGCTACTTCCTCGCAGTCCTGTCGCTCTGGCTCGCGGGGATCGCCATCTACTACGCCGTCACCAGATCACGCGACATCAGGATCATCCCGGCGAGTCTCTGCCTCGGGGCACTGCTCACCTACGCAGGACCATGGGGCGCCTACCACGTGTCCGAGGCGAGCCAGGTAGGGCGACTCGAGGACCTGCTCCAGTCTCACGCCTTGCTGACCAACGGAAGGATCGAACCGGAGAGCGCCTCGCTTCCGTACGAAGACGCCCGCGAGATCAACGCGATCCTGCGTTATCTCGTCCAGACGCACGGGATCGCTGCGATCTCGGCCTGGTTCGGGGAATCGCTGAGCGCGGCGGACACGGGTGGCGCCGGCACCGACCCGTCGCCGGCGTCCGAGGCCGAAAACCGCGTATCGCTCCTGGCCGGACTCATGGGAATCGAATACGTCGGCCGGTGGGCACCGACGGAGGGCGGAGCATTCAACTATTTCGCGAACTGGGACCGTCACCCACTCGACATTACGGGATACGACGTCGCCGTGCGGGTTCGCGGCCTGACTCGCGACTCCGCAGTCGTCGCGGACCAACTCGTCGTGCGCTACGATTCCCTCGCCACCGCCATCGAGTTGACCCGGGCCGGCGAGCCGCTGATGGCACTCCCGCTGAGGTCGGCGATCGACCGTGCGGCTCGAGCCGCTGCGTCGGCAACGGGACGCGGGATTCCGCCGTCGGCACTGCGCCTGAACGCTGAAACTCGCGAGTTTCGCGTCGCTGCATGCCTCTCCTCGGTGAGCGGCGAGTGGGTAGATGAGCGGATGCGAATCACGAATCTCGAGGTGCTGATCCTCTACGGTCGATTGGATCGTTGAGCGAGTCCACCCTCGCAGGACGGCCCAACATCGTCGTCGCGCCCGGAGAAGCAAAGTTGGCCGCCCGGCCAGGCCTGTGATATCTTGCGGTAGCTTCCGACTTCGCGCCGGCCGCCCTCGGGCGGCCGCTTTCACTGCGCCACGGACGCCCAAGGCGGCTCGAAATCCATGACTGCGAGCACCACCACACCAGGACCTGACTGGAACGCCTTGCTCGCGCCATACCGCAAGCCCGAGCTGTGGCGCAGCGCGTACCAACTGGCAAACACCGCAGTCCCATTCGTCGCCTTGTGGCTCGCAATGGTGTGGAGCCTCGAGGTAGGCTACTGGCTCACGCTGCTCCTCTCGATACCCTCTGCGCTCCTGCTCGTGCGGATGTTCATGTTTCAGCACGACTGCGGCCATGGCTCATTCTTCAGGTCGATGCGGGCGAACAACGCCGTGGGCGGTGTCCTCGGTGTGCTGACCCTCGTGCCGTACGCGTACTGGCGGAAGACGCACGCATTGCATCACGCGGGCGCCGGCAACCTCGATTTGCGTGGCTTCGGGGACATCGACACGCTCACCGTCAGAGAGTACCTCAGCCGCTCGCGCTTCCAGCGGCTGCTCTACCGACTGTACCGCCATCCGCTCGTGCTCCTCCTGATCGGTCCGGTTTGGCAATTCGTCATCAAGCATCGGTACCCGGCCGATCTGCCCCGAAGCTGGCGGCGGGAGTGGCGGAGCGTGCATCGAACCAACCTCGCGATCCTCGCCGTCATCGTGGTGATGGTGCTCCTCGTGGGTTGGCAACGGTTCGTGCTCGTCCAACTGCCGATCACGCTCATCGCCGGCTCGGTGGGAGTGTTCCTGTTCTACGTGCAACACCAGTATGAGGACACGTACTGGCGTTACCGCGAGGTGTGGGACTACTACGCAGCGGGATTGGAGGGAGCGTCGCATCTGGTCATGCCGCGGGTGCTGCAGTGGTTCACGGCCAGTATCGGGTTGCATCACATCCATCACATTGCCAGCCGGATTCCGAACTACTACTTGCAGCGCTGCTTCGACGAGAACCCCGAGTTGCACGACGTGACGCGCCTGACGTTGCCGCAGAGCATCCACACGCTCTGGCTGACCCTATGGGACGAAGACGACCGACGGTTGGTGCGCTTCCGCGATCTGGCGCGCATCCGGAAGCGCCTCGCTGCCGACTCCGGACCGACGGACACTCCACCGGCACCGACCAAGCCTGACGCGGTCCCGCCGTCCTGGCGCTGATGCGCCGACACAGCGCGGCCGATCCCGAACCGGGACCGGCCGCGCTGTGTGTAGCAACTCCGGTTCTTTTCTATAGAGCTCGAGGAACAACAGCTGTCCGTTGTCCTCACCGAGGCTCAGACTCGGTACGGTCTTGTCGTGCGCCTGCACCGTGAAGATCCACGTATTCGCCCCGAAGTACTCCGAAGCGTTCACGATCCCGCTGGTCTCCCAGCCGAACACCGCGGTCTCGTCGTCGGCCGGGTCGTCGGGATCCTGCACCTCGACGATCTTCGTGCCGGTGCGATCGACAAGGCTACCGTCGGCACCGAGCATGAAGCGGTAGATGGCCGGCCGGCGGTTCCAGGGACCGTTTGCCGGATCCTCCTGCAGCATCACCACGCCGTCGGCGTTCATGTCGCCGTTGTCGGGGGACGCCCAACCGTCGGACGGACCGCTGGAGCGCGCGAGCAGGTGGAGCGTCGCCGTGCCGCCCGCGGGGTCGGCAGAATCGTCGAAATC
>JBDHDN010000176.1:0-7763 GCA_039591485.1 Gemmatimonadota bacterium | reverse complement strand
CCCCGGTGCCCCCACTCCGCTCGGAACGGTCGAGACTATCTCACGCGCAGCAGGAGTCGGTGCACAGACTCCGACTTGTGAATCCAGAGCGAGTCCCCAGCCACCTCGAATCGATCGGAGGAGAAGCGACAGATGCCAATCCACTTCAGTGACCTAGACGTCGTTTCTGAACTCGACGGAGTGCAGTCGGCTTTGATCGTTCCCTGCACCATGTGCCCGGCAGCGACGCTGGCCGTGAGAGAGCAGAAGCCGTTCATGCAACTCTTCAAGAGCCTTCTCAAATCCGCCCCATTTGAGCGATACATCGAGTCACTTGAAGTACGCCTAGCGAGCAAAGGGGTGGAGACCGAGGTGTTCGCGAGCCGGTTCTATCATCAGTGGTTCATGTGCATGTGGACGGCGGGCCGCCGCGCGAAGCTTCGGAAACGAGCCAGCCAGCATGATGCCGTTATCGTCCTCGGCTGCGACTCGGCAACCGAAACGGTTCGCGAGGCGGCGGACGCGTCCGGCTGCAAGGTGATCGAGGGCATGACGGTGAGCGGCATCATGAATGCGCACCTCGGATTCCATCTGCCGGGTAGCGTCACATTCGACGACTGCAGGATTGTCCCCATCTCAGGGCAGGCGCGGACGGCGGACGTGACCCACTGACCCGGGCGGATTCCTGGCGAATACGCTGCGTCTCAAGAGGTGGCGCTGACGTATGACGCTGTCCAACCCGCACATCGACCTGCCGAGCGCGGTCATATGGGGGAAGCAATGCCTCCGCATGGCGTTGATATAAGGTAGCCCGCTGAGAGACACGCCTGGCCGACGAGCCGCTCGCCGGTCATGCGCTGACCGTTCGACGGCGAAGGTCCGTTGCGTCGTGGCCATCACTTGTGACGTTGCCTAACAAGCATATGAAGCTTGCAGGGCGACTCGTGATTGTAAGGGAGGGCATTGGGTTATGAACCTCGTGACGTTCACCGTACGAGCTGCATCTTCTAGCTGGAGAGCAGGAGCGCTGCAGCTTATGCGCAAAGCCGTTAGAGAGCGCAGCTTCTCGTTGACATCTCACGCAAGGGCCGGTTTCAAGTACCGTCCGGCCGGTGGTACCTCACCACCTAAGTTCGCTGTGCCCTTGATGGCATCACTGGTCATTCTTGGAGCGCTGTCTCCAGTCGCTAGCGCAGCTCAGGCGAGGTCGGCCTCGACTTTCATGAGTGCTGTTGAGGGTCCACAAACCGGGGCCCACCCCGACTCCATAGGGGCTATGCCCATTGAGGAGTTGATGGACCACTTCGGTGTGCCCGGCGTGAGCATCGCGGTCATTCGCGACTTCGAGATCCACTGGGCGAAGGGGTATGGGATCGCTGACGTCGAAACAGGCGCGGTGGTCACGACCGAGACGCTCTTTCAGGCAGGTTCCATCAGCAAACCGGTAGCCGCCATGGGAGTGCTGAAGGCGGTACAGGATGGGCTCTTCGGACTGGATGACGACATCAATGACATTCTGACCAACTGGAGACTGCCCGACAGCGAGTTCACTCGAGATCAACCGGTCACGCCGAGGACGCTGACCAGCCACACCTCGGGCCTAGGGGACGGCTTTGGCTACCCGGGCTACGACCCGAGCAAGCCGATACCGACGTTGGTCCAGACGCTGGACGGACATTCGCTGGCCAACGTCGGCCCTGTCTTCATGGAGCGTCCACCGTTGACCTTGTACGAGTATTCTGGTGGCGGAGTCTCGGTCATGCAGCAGGCGCTTTCCGACGCCCGCGGTCGTGCGTTCCCCGAGTTGATGAAGGAGCACGTCCTGGATCCCATCGGAATGACGAACAGCACCTACGCTCAGCCTCTCCCAGCCGCCTTGGACGCCCAAGCCGCGCGTGCCCACGATGAATCTGGTCGGTCGATGGGGTCGAAGTGGCACGTGTATCCCGCGACGGCGGCGGCTGGTCTGTGGACCACCGCCACCGACCTGGCGCTATTTGCCGTCGAGGTGCAGAAGTCAGCCGTCGGGCGTTCGAATCGCGTGTTGTCGCGGGTCATGGTCCAGGAGATGCTCACTCCGGTGGGCGTCGGGCCCTTTGCAGTGGGCTTCGTCATCGCTAAACGGGGCGAGGGATGGTACTTCAGTCACGGGGGGTCCGACTGGGGCTTCAACGCAGATCTCCGCGCCCACAAGGCCAAGGGCTACGGTCTGGCGATCATGACGAACGGCGATCGTGGGGGGAGCTTGGCGCGGGAGCTCGCGGGCCGTATCGAGGTTGCCTACGGATGGGACTCCATGGCCGAGCCGGCCCCAAGGGGCTACGCCGTGACGCCCGCCGACGGAGGTGTCCCCCTGAGCGAAGGGCGCCTCCGCGTCTTCGTGGGACGATACGAGTTCGACGGCCTCTTCCCGGTCGAGGTCTCGCTCGTTGATGGGAAACTCGTGGCGCGAACGTTGGGGTCACGTTTTGAGCTGGTCGCGGATTCGCCGCAGAGTTTCGTGATCGATGGGGTGGGTGCGCGCTTGTTGTTCGAAACCGACGGTGACATCGAAGTCGTGAGTGTCAGCTTGGAGCTGAGTGGGTACGGATGGCCTGGCCAGGTCGTCGGGCGGGAGTAGGAAGTGGGACGACCAGTCTCCATTTCCTAAACCCGGCGCCGAAGGATCGAGCGGAGCGCCCTCCAACAAGGAATTGCTGCTGTCGCGGCGGAGGAGCTAGGTGGCCCGCTACGCTTGTGTCCGGGCGGGCCGCGCCGCAGCATTCCTAGCCGTTAGGCTTGGAGCGGCTCCAGGCCCAACCCCAATGGGGAATTCCGGTCTACTGGTTGTCGATGGAGAACAGACCTGTCTGAGACATTTGCCGGCATCAATGCATTAGCCTTCATGGGTGCGCTGCTGGTCGTGGCCGTGGCGCTGCGAGCACGGTTCACCATTCTACAGAACGCGCTGCTTCCGGCCAGTCTGATCGGCGGCGCGATAGGTTTCGTACTGATTGCTGCGGAGCTCAGCTTTGGATTTCGCAGCGAAGACTACGTCGTCCCGGCGTTTCACTTCTTCACGCTGAGCTTCATGTCGCTGCTGTTGACCGGCAGCGAAGGCGGTGCGGCTGCATCTGCAGCTCGTGGTGGCTGGTGGCTGACCATTGGCTGGTTGACGATTTTCGTTACCCAGGCGTTGATCGGCCTTGGCGTGATGAGCGTGTATGTGGGTGCGGGCGGTGGGCAGCTGTCCGAATTTCTGGGTCTGCTGGCGCCCCTTGGATTCGCCCAGGGTCCGGGGCAGGCGGTTGCTACCGGCGCCCAATGGGAGTCCGAGTTCGGCATCGATCTGGCCGTCAACTTCGGCCTGATCTATGCGTCGGTCGGGTTCTTCGCATCCTTCCTAGTCGGCGTACGCGCCCCGCGCGAGTGGGATCGGGCAGGCCGCGCAGCAGAAGCGCCAGCCGTTGGGCGGCCGAGTCCAGTGCGATCACCTGAGGAGGGACCCTATGCATTGCAGTCGACTTCGGCGCGTGCTCATGTTAGTCGTCGCTCTTCTACTCGGACCGGTGTTGACCCGCGCACAGTCGTCGGCACCAGCCGGCGCCGCGATGAGCTCTGCCGCCGCGGAAGTGTGGGCACTAGAGGCTGCGTATTGGCGATATGTGGAGGCCGGTGACGTTGAACGGTACCTGACGCTGTGGCACGACAGATTCGTCGGCTGGCCATGCGGCAGCGACCACCCGAGTGGGAAATCGACAATTGGCGACTGGGTGAAACGCATTCGGGACGAGAAGATGCGGTATCGGTATTCGCTCACCCAGGAAGGGACCGTCGAGTTGGGCGATGTCATCGTGGTCTACTACCAGACGCCGATGGTATCGATGTATCCAGACGGACGCGTCGAGGGGCAAGTCAACGGCCTCGACCAGCCTCGCAAGATCACCCACACCTGGTCGCGAACGGCTAGCGGCTGGAAGATCATCGGGGGCATGTGTGCTCCTGTAGCGACGCCCGAATGACGATCGCGATCAGGGAAATCCAAGGGCAGCCTAATCGACGGCTGCAGCCGACGGCGCGAACGTCAGAGGCTGGTGACGCGCCGCGGCTGAGCCGCGGACGTTTGAACGCGCCGTGCGAGTACCCGCATGCCCCCGGGGCATTGGTTGCGCCGCGGCCTCGACCTGCTTGAATGCTCGATCTTCTCAACTCTGCTGGGAGTCTTACCGTGATTCGAGGTCGCCACAGGTATTTGAGTGTGAGCTTCTCTGTTGTCGCCCCGATCTGTGCGGCGTGCGGCGCCCCCGAGGGTGGCACGCCGGTCGCTGATGTGGCTCAGGCGGCGGACGGCACCGGCTGCAGCATCCTATCGATGCGCGACCTGCCGGACGTCAGGCTCGCGTCGGCGACGGCAGAAGCCGCACCAGTGCCGCACTGCAAGGTGGTGGGCGTGATCGGTACGGAGACGCACTTTGAACTGCTCCTGCCCGACAGCTGGAACGGCAAGTTCGTCATGGGTGGCGGCGGCGGCTTCGTCGGGTCGGTGATGAACAGCTCGCTCATGTTCGGTTCCCTGCAAGCCGGCTATGCCACGGTCGGAACCGATGCCGGTCATCAGGGCCATCCGCTCGATGCGAGCTGGGCGCTCAACAATCTGGAGCGTCTCGTCAGCTTCGGGCACCAGGCCGTGCACCGGACCGCCGTCACGGCGAAAGCGCTGATCACGGACTATTACGATCAGGAGATCAGCCGGAGCTACTTCACCGGGTGCTCGCGCGGCGGCGGTCAGGGATTCATGGAGGCGCAGCGCTATCCGGACGATTTCGACGGCATCGTCGCCGGCTCACCCGCGTTCAACTGGACCGGGCTCGCCGCATTGGCATCGCAGATCAACGCGGCCATGTATCCCGACCCCACCAATCTGCAGCGGGCGGTGGTCGGCCCTGCGGAGCAGCGTCTGATCGAGTCGTCCTATCTCGCGATGTGTGATGCGCAGGACGGTATAGCAGACGGCATCCTCAACGACCCCCGGCAATGCCGGTTCGACGTCGCCACCTTGCTGTGCACGGGCGAGAAGACCGATCAGTGCCTGAGCGCCGAGCAGCTCGCGGCCGTCCGGGTCGTCTATGGCGGCGCCACCGATTCCCGGGGGCGGTCCCGGTATCCCGGGTTCCCCTTCGGCGGCGAGACGTCCCTGGGCGGGTGGTCGCGCTGGCTGACGGGCGGACTGGCCTACTTGAGCGAGCTCGAGGACTTCCAGGCCGGGGTGGACCCGGGACCGTTCGACGCGCCCGTCGAGCCCAGCGCGTATTTCGGGTTTGGGAACGGGATCATGCGGTACTTCGTGTACAACGATCCTGAGTGGAGTTATGTGGGGTACGACTGGGACGATTTCGACAAGGACGCCGAGCGAGTCGCGCAGACCCTCAACGCCACGAATCCGGATCTGGCAGCGTTCCGCGAACGCGGTGGCAAGCTGCTGATCTACAACGGGTGGTCGGACCACGCGCAACCCTCGGAGGCGTTCATCGATTACTACGGCGAGGTGCTGGCTGAGGACGAGAGCGCGGCGGACGACGTGCGGCTGTTCCTGATGCCGGGTGTCGAGCATTGTTTCGGCGGTCCAGGGCCATCCTGGGTCAATTTCCTGGACGAAATCGACACCTGGGTGGAGTCCGGCACAGCGCCGGACCAGATCATCGCGTATTGGCTGGACGAGAGCATGCAGCCGGACGGGTCCAGGCCGGTGTGCGCCTATCCCGACGTGCTCGAGTACGACGGCGAGGGCGATCCGCGGAATGCGTCAAGCTTCATCTGCGCCGAAGCCAACTGACGATTCAGCCCTGCTCTCGATCGGGCCGACAGCGCGGGGGCCGCAGCGTTCTAGCGAGGAATGGCAGCTGACCGCGCCCCCTCAGGGGGGCAGCGCGCTCCGTTCGCCGGCGGACGTGAAGTGCAGCAGCAGAATTCCAGAACCGTTCGGCGGCAGCACTTCCGCATCGAGACGTGAGGTATGGGCATGGCAGACTCCCACCAGACAGACAGGTTTCGCACCGTCTGGAACGTGGAAGCCAAGCGTACCGTCGAAGTGCTCGCGGCTCTCCCCGCGGGCCAGTATGACTTCCGCCCTAGTCCCAAGGGACGGTCCGTCGGGGAGATGGCTTGGCACTTGAGTGCAATCGACGCCTGCTTGACCTGTGGCATCGCTGGGGGTCGGTTCCGCTTCGAGGACGAACCTCCCGATCTCAAACGGCCTCGCGAACTGGCATTGCTCGCCCCGGGCTACCAGCGCATTCACGAGGAAGCTCTATCACGACTTGCTTGCCGAGTGGATGCCGACCTCGACCGGACGGCACAATGCTTTGCAGGGTCAGTTCCTTGCACGTTTCGTCAGAGTGCCGCAGACCCGGTTGCCCGCAGCGATCGAACGGGCCACCGAACACGCGCATGGACCAGCCGAGCGCGTACACTTTCAGAGGAAGCCGAATGACCGAGCGCCTGGTGTTGCTACGAGTACGTTCACCGAGACGCGCACCTGGTGAGCTGTTCGCTCGCCGGTCATGCGCGGACCGCAATACCGCACGTGACACCCCGCTTGCATGGAGGCACTGATGAGCTCACGCTCCAGAGCAGTTGCCCGGCTCCTCACCGTTTTCTGGCTTGCCCTCCTCGGGTGCAACGAGTCAACGAGTCCTTCGGGAGGCTTCACGGTCAGTGGCAGTATCCAGAACAACACACAGATGGCGCTCCCTGCGAACGCGCGACTCCTCGTCGTATGGGTGGTATCATCTGGGACGGACTACAGCTATGTGTTTGGCGAGGGGACGATTGATCGAGCGGCGAGCACCTTCGCCGTTGACATCACCGCTCCGCCGCCGGCTGCTGCCTTGAACGCCGGGGCGTTGGGCGTTGGCGTTGTCGTTGTGACGACCAACGCCACCATCTCCACGGGGGATGATCTGGAAGATTTCCCAGAAGCAGACATGATCGGTGCAGCCGGTTGGTATGGCGTGATCTATGTGGGCGATCCTGCTGCCGCAGAACAGGTACGCAGCTGGTCGGCGGATTTCGATACCGGCTATGGTGTGGGTGTAGGTGAGGAAGTACCCGGCTCCTTCGACCGGTTTGTGCCGACGAGTGCGTCAGACCTCGTGCTGATCATTGACGATTGGAGCAATATCGCTTTCGTGAATTGGACGTAGCATCTGCCCAGTAATCGTGGCCGTCCACGTGCGGTCTGACACCGTTAAGCCGGAGCGTGTCAACGGCGCGTACCACTCCGTGCGGCCAGCACTGCTGGCCACTCGCTTTTCAGGGTACGGTGGCACCGGCGGTGGTATCGTAGCGACCGGCACGACGCGTGACGGCCAAACACCATTCGGGGCTCAACTCACCTCGGCGATGAGGTGAGCGCGATCAATGTGAGCGCGTCCCAGATACCAACTGCGGCATACCGTCGGGCTTCCCACTCACGCGCGGGGTGCGCTCGCACGCAGCCAGTTAGACGGACGGGCTTGCCCGACGGGGCCACGACGCCTGCTTCCTCCTCGTCCGCGGTGTCCCCTTGAACTGATGATCAAACGCCACGCCCTCCTTGCGGACGACGTATACGCTCTTCGCCAGCTCCTTCGCCACCAGCGCGCGCGCGACCCGCACCGGTTTGCGCCGCTTCCACCGCTGAAACCACTGCCGCACCTCGGGGAAGTCCTGCACAGCGCGAATCGCCGCGTGACTGAAGGCCAACTTCAAGTAGCGGTTCCCATCCTTGCTCCGCCGGTGCCGCTGTTTGCCACCCGAGTCCGCTG
>JBDHDN010000175.1:0-7776 GCA_039591485.1 Gemmatimonadota bacterium | reverse complement strand
CGGCTGGCTTGCGGTCGATCTGGCAAACCTGTGCGCGAACGCTCGGGCGGTGCAGGTGGCCGCCGGAGGGGTGCGGTTGCTGCCCGTCGTCAAGGCTGACGCATACGGTCTAGGGGCGATTCCGGTCGCGCGCGCGCTCGAGGTTCTCGATCCATGGGGGTTTGCGGTCGTCACGCTGGACGAAGCGATCGAGCTTCGCACCGCAGGTATCACGCGCCCGATTCTGGTCTTCACGCCCCCGTTCCCGGCCCAGCGGCAGGTGTACGCGGAGCACGGGCTCAGAGCAGTTGTCGGCGATCCGGCGATCGCCGACAATTGGAATCTGCCGTACCATCTCGAAATCGACACCGGCATGGGACGCTGCGGGGTGCGGTGGGAGGACGGTGACGCACTCGCACGGTTCGGAGGGCTCCACCTGGAGGGGGCATTTACCCACCTGTACGCGGCAGACGAGGGGAGGGGCAGCGTAGAGCGGCAGTGGGAACGCTTCCAGCACGCCGTCGCCCAGCTCGGGGAGCGTCCCGAGCTGCTGCACGTGGCGAACAGCGCAGGAGCCTGGCGGTTGGCCGCGCGCCTGGACCTCGTTCGTCCCGGGATCTTCCTCTACGGCGGATCGCACGCACCGGACTTGCCACCGCCGCTTCCGGTCGCCTCGGTGCGAGCTCCGGTGGTGAGCGTCAGGCGTCTGCCGGCCGGCGAGACGGTGAGTTACGGTGGCGACTGGATTGCGACCGAGGAGACGGTGATCGGCACACTGGGCATCGGGTACGCTGACGGGTTTCCGAGAGGGGTGCAAGGCCGAGCCCACGTCCTCCTGTCGGGCCGCAGGGTACCTGTCGTGGGTCGGGTGACCATGGACTTCATCATGGTGGATCTCGGTGCGGATGGCAGTGGGGTGGCGGTCGGCGACACGGCGACCGTTATCGGAGTGGACGGAGACGAAGAGATATCGGTGAGCGATTTCGCCGACTGGAGTGGGACTATCACGTACGAAACGCTGACCCGCTTCGGTGCGCGTCTGGGGAGGCACTACTCGGAATGATGAAGCGTCGTGGCTCGGGCCGCGTTGCCCTGATCGTGCTCGACGGGCTGGGGATCGGTGCGACATTGGACCAAGCTGAGTACGGGGACGCCGGCTCCGACACGCTGGGCAACCTTGCCCGGGTCGTTGACGGGCTAAAACTCCCGTTTCTGGAGCGGTTGGGGCTGGGGTGCTGCCGACCGCTCAAGGGGATGCGCTGCGGCGGCCCGGAGGCTGCGCACGGTGTGGCCTTGCCGCGCTCTCCCGGCAAGGACAGCACGACCGGGCATTGGGAGTTGTGCGGCCTGCTGCTGCCGCGGGCCTTTCCCACCTATGAAACGGGGTTTCCCGCCGAGATCGTGGAGGCGTTTGCGCGCCGCACCGGCAGACGCGTGCTCGGCAACCGAGCGGGTTCGGGGACGGCGATCATCGATGAGCTCGGCCCGGAACACATGCGGACGGGGGCATGGATCGTCTACACGTCCGCGGATTCCGTCTTTCAGGTGGCGGCCCACGACGATGTCGTGCCGGTCGAGGAACTGTACCATGCCTGCCGGATCGCGCGGCAGGACATTCTCATCGGCCCGCATGCCGTGTCGCGTGTCATCGCCAGACCCTTTACCGGCCGGATCGGTGCCTTTTCCCGCACTGTGAATCGTCGCGACTTCTCGCTCGAGCCGCCCGGCGATACCTTGCTCGACCGGCTGGCGCGCCACCAAGTCGAGCGCATCGGCATCGGGAAGGTCGACGACCTCTTTGCGGGTCGCAGTATCGTGGCCGTCCATACGGCGACCAATGGGGAGTGTTACGAGCGAATCGCGGAGGCGCTGGATACCCTGGACCGCGGCCTCGTGTTCGTGAACGTGGTGGAGTTCGACCAGACCTGGGGGCACAGGAACGACTCGGTGGGGTTCTATGAGGGGCTGCAGGAGCTGGACGGGGCGCTGCCGGGGCTCGTCGGGCGGCTGAGACCTGATGATCTGATGATCCTCACCGCGGACCACGGCAACGATCCCACGACCGCGTCAACGGATCATTCGAGGGAGGCAGTGCCGATCCTTGTCGCCGGGCCGGAGGTCGAGCCGGCGGCACTTGGCGAGCGGTCGACGCTGGCCGACGTGGGAGCGACCGTGGCTGATTACTTTGGCATTGGGCTGAACGAGGGAACGTCGTTCCTCGAGCAGGTGGCACGGTGGACGAACTGACGACACTGGCGAGAACAGCACAGCGGCATGCCTACGCCCCGTACAGCGGGTTCCGGGTGGGGGCGGCGATCGAGGCCGAGAGCGGCGCGACATATGCCGGAGCGAACGTCGAGAGTGCTTCCTACGGATTGGCCAACTGTGCCGAGCGCGTGGCACTCGGTGCGGCCGTCGCGTGTGGAGAGCGGCGCTTCACGCGCATGGTCGTCGTGAGCGATATCGATCCACCGGCGTCGCCGTGCGGTGCCTGCCGGCAGGTTCTCGCGGAGTTCGGCCTCGATTTGCGGGTGGAGGCAGTCGGGCCCAACGCGACCCGGCAGTGGACACTCGGTGAGCTCCTGCCGGATGCATTCGGACCGGACGACCTGAGGCGATGAAGACCTTCCGGCTGATCATGCTGACCGCGGCGGTCGCTGCGTGCCGTGAAAACGTGACCGCGCCGGGAGCATGTCCGGATTTCTGCCCTGCGGCGCGACTCGAGACGAGGGACACCCTGCTGACGTCTTCCGTCATGGATGCAGAGTCGTACTCCGGCTACGTGCTGGCTAATGGGGCGACGACCCTGCAGGTGGTTTCGGACGGGTCGGGCCAGGTGAGCCGCGCGCTGGTGAGGTTCCGCGCGTTTTCCGCCGAAGTCGCCGAAGGCGGGGACCTGGTGCCCGTCGAGGCGGTGGACTCCTTCCGTCTCCAGCTGAACGTGCGACGGAGGAGAGAGGACAGGACTGGGTACGAGCTGCAGATCCACCGGATGCCGGTCACCGTCGACAGCTCGACTTCGTACGATGATGCGAGGCCGTACTTCGCCGACAGCACGCTGCTCGCGACGGTGCTCGTCCCGGATTCGGTGGAGGGGGATACCCTGGCGGCGGCGGACTCGATCCTCGTGACACTCCCGCGTGAGGCCTTCCCGACGCTCGAGCCCGACAGCTTCGTGACGGCCATCGGAGTTGCGCTCCGTGCCGATCAGGAGGGGTATGTCGATCTGGCGGCCACCGATCAGGGGGGCAGGGGCGCCTCGATCACATGGTTCGTGAAGATCGACTCCAGCGGCACGCTTGTCGGGCGACAAAACTCGCGCCTGCCGAGCTTCGACGGATTCGTGGTCGAGGGGTGGCCTCCCGGGCCGGACGACGCACTGCTCGTTGGGGGCATCCCGTCCGCTCGGACCTTTCTCCGGTTCGACCTGCCCCCGGGCATCCTGAACGCATCGACCATCGTGCGGGCAACCCTGCTCATGGTGCCGACGGAACCGTTGTTGGGCGCCGCGGCTGACACCGTCACGCTGGTGGCCATCCCGTTGCTGAAGGACTTCGGACCGAAGTCCAAGCCCGAGGTGCTCCCACTTGACACCCTCGTGCGAGAGCTGGAGGGGCTCCCACCGGACACCGTCGTACGCGAACAGGCGGTGCTCGCAGTGGGCACGGCGGATTCGATCGTGCTGGACATTACGCGCATCGTCCAGCCGTGGCAGGGCGACTCGACGGTCTCCCAGAGTCTGGTGCTGCTCCTCTCGCCGGAGGGCGGCTCGATCGCCGAGCTGCGGCTGCAGTCCCCCACCGGCACGTCTGGGAGGCCGGCACTCCGCCTTACCTACGTGCCGTTCTTCTCCTACGAGGAGCCACTGCCATGAGACGGCGACTGGCCGCCGTCGTCGTGCTGCTGGTGTGCGCGCCCGCTCCTTACCTTGAGGCACAGGCGTCCGTGTACGGGGTGCTCGGCATCGGGTTTCCGGGGCGCCCGCTGTCCGTGCGCAGCCGCGCCCTCGGGGGCGCGATGGGAGCGGTGGACGCGGGATCGGCCGTGAATCCGGCTGCTATCGCCCTCAATCCTCGGCTCAGCGTTTCCGGACTGGGTGAGACCACGAGCCGAGACTACGAGGCGCGAGACGTCTCGGTCTCCGGGCTCAGCGATACGCGGTTTCCGTTCGCGATGGTGTCGGGGCCGATTCAGTCGTCGCCGATCTCGTTCGGCATCAGCTACTCGCTGTACACCGAGCGAAGCTACGACATCGAGACGTCCGGCACGGTGACCATCCGTGGTGAGGAGATCGGCGTGTCCGACCGATTGAAGTCCGACGGCGGGATCGCGGATCTCCGCGCCGCGGTCGCGTGGTACGCGAGCGCACGTGTACAAGCAGGGTTCGGGTTTCACCTCCTGAGCGGCTCTACCCGGGAAGAGCTCGAGCGCGAGTTCGACGACCCCTTCTACGCGCCCGTGTCACAACGTGGTGACGTCGACTACGCGGCTTGGGCGCTGTCGGCCGGTCTCGTGTTCACGCCGGCCAGCCGGCTTCGCCTTGGGCTGTCTGCCCGCCGCGACTCGAAACTCCGCATCGATGATGCGCTGCTTCCCGGCCTCGAAGTGCAGCTACCATGGACCCTGAGCGCGTCGATCACGGCCGCACCGGTGCGGTCCGTCCGGTGGTCGGTGGGCGGAGAGTGGCGCTCGTGGTCGAGCGCGAGAAACGACATTCCCGAGACGGTCGCCCTCTCGGTGTTCGACACGTGGGAGCTGAACTCCGGGATCGAGTTCGGGGGGCCCGACGTGGGGTCGAGCTTCCCGCTCCGAGTCGGATTCCGCTACGCCACTCTCCCGTTCAGTCCCGTGGACGACCAGCCGAGGGAGATCGATCTCGCCGCCGGGTCCGGGATTCTCTTCGGAGGCAACCGCGCCTTCTTCGAGTTTGCCGTCGAGCGCGTACTTCGTGATGGCGGTGGTGCGTCGGAGCGGGCGTGGCAGGTCTCTGTCGGTCTGACGCTCAGGCCATGACCCGCATCTTCCTGCACACGTTCGGCTGCAAGGCGAACCAATATGATACCGAAGTACTCCGGCAGGCCCTCGAAGCCGCCGGAGCGGAGATCGTGAGTCGTGCGGCCGATGCCGACACGGCAGTGGTCAACTCGTGTACGGTGACCCACGTTGGCGAAAGCAAGCTGCGGGGCTTCGTTCGTCGCCTGGCCCGAGCGCGCCCTGGATTGCGCACGATCGTCGTCGGATGTGCTGCCGCGACGGACGACGGACGGCTGGCGGTCCTGCCGGGGGTTGCGGCGGTAATCGGAGGGGCTGAGCCCGCCGCGGTGCTCCCGAGCCTCGATCTGCCCGTTGTCGAGCCGAGCGCGGGATTGCGGACGTTCCAGCGGGGTGCCCGAGCCTGGCTCAAGATTCAGGATGGGTGCGACGAGCATTGTACCTTCTGCGCGACCACGCTCGCTCGTGGCGCCAGCCGGTCTCGCACGACCGAGGCGCTCGTCGCCGAGGCCGCGGCGCTTGCCGCTGAGCATCACGAGATCGTTCTGACTGGGGTGCACATCGGTAGCTACGGAGCGGATCTCACTCCGGCCTGTTCGCTCGGTACCTTGGTGGAGACGCTGGTGCGTCGGGTGCCCGACGTGCGGTTCCGGCTCTCGTCGGTCGAGGCCACCGAATTGGACGAGCGGCTGGCAGCTGTCATGGCGGAGGCGCCGGAGAGGCTTGCCCCCCATCTGCACGCGCCGCTGCAATCCGGCAGCGATCGCGTGCTCAAGCGCATGGGACGGCACTGGTACTCCGTGACCGAGTACCGACGCCGAATCGAGATGCTCGCTGAGCGAGTGCAGCCACTCGGGCTCGGCGCCGACGTAATGGTGGGATTCCCCGGCGAAAGTGCGACCGATTTTGCTGCGACGCGGGCACTGATCGAGGCGCTCCCCTTTACCTATCTCCATGTCTTTGGGTACTCCGAACGCCGCGGCACGGCGGCTGCGCGTCTTGGCGCCCGAGTTGCGCCGACGAGTGCCAAGCAGTGGTCCGCCGAGTTGCGCGCCATCGCCGAGGAGAAGGGCACCGCCTACCGTGCGGGTCGTGTGGGTGATGTCGCGGACATCGTGACCCTCGGCCGCGCCGCCGGACAGCATGACGGTCTCACTGGCGATTATCTGACGGTCCGGTGGCGAACCGATCGGCCAGCTCCCTCACGGTTCCGTGCCCGCCTGAAGCTCGATGCGGGCAACGAGCTTTCCGTGGGACGGCGGGAGCAGGCGGCGTGACGAAACGCGTGTACGTCGAGACCTACGGCTGCCAGATGAACGTGGCGGACTCCGAGTTGATCCTTGGGCGGCTCGAGCGAGAGGGCTACGCGGTCACCGATGACCCATCGGAGGCGAGCGTGATGCTGGTCAATACGTGCGCCGTGCGGGACAATGCCGAGCAGCGCGTGATCGGCCGCATGGGTGAGCTCAAGCGATTCAAGCGGTCAGGCGTCGTGCTCGGCGTGGTCGGGTGCATGGCCCAGCGCCTCGGCGAGACGCTCTTGCAGGACGCACCGCATGTCGACCTGGTGGTGGGTCCCGACGGGTATCGCGGACTCCCAGATCTGGTCGCCAGCGCGGCGGGTGGGGCTCGGGTGGCCGACGTTGCGTTCAAGACATGGGAGCATTACGAGGACATTCCGGCGAGACGCGCGCGCGGTCAGCCATCGGCGTTCGTCACGGTGCAACGAGGCTGCGATTATCGATGCACGTTCTGCATCGTTCCGATGACGCGAGGACGCGAGCGCAGCCGCAAGTTGGAGGACGTCGTGCGGGAGGTCGGCACCCTGGCAGCCCAGGGGGTCAGCGAGGTCACGCTCCTCGGCCAGACAGTCAACAGCTACCACGACGGCGAGCGGGACTTTGCGGATCTCCTGCGAGCGGTCGGCGGCATCGACGGTATCAGGCGGGTGCGGTTCACCAGCCCGTATCCCAACGATTTCTCCGATCGCACGATCACCGCGATGGCGGAAGTGGCCACCGTGTGCGAGCACGTGCATCTCCCGGTCCAGAGCGGTTCCTCGCGGCTGCTCAAGCGCATGGGACGCCGATACGATCGGAACCGATACCTCGACTGCGTGGCCAGGCTCCGGGCGGCAATACCGTCGATCGCGGTAACCACGGACATCATCGTCGGCTTTCCCGGCGAGACCGATGCCGATTTTCTCGAGACCGTGAGCCTGGTTCATGAGGTGGGCTTCGACGACGCGTTCACATTTCGATATTCGCCCCGCGAGGGTACTGGTGCGCTGCGGCTCTCGGAGCCTGTGCCCGAACCCGTGGCAGCAGAGCGGCTCGAGCGGCTCATTGCCGGAGTGCGCGAGGTCGCGCGGCAGCGAAACTTCCGGCTGGTGGGATCGACGCACGAGGTGCTCGTGGAGCGCATCGCGCGCAGAGGGGGGCGGCTTCAATGCCGGACCCGCACCAACAAGGTCGTGCTGCTCGACGGTCCCGAATCGTGGATCGGGACCTATCGCCAGGTGCGCCTCGTCGGAACGTCAGGTGCGACGTTTACCGGAGTGCCGGCGTCTCCCATCAGGGAGCTGGCGGTCATTACGTAGCGCCGGCCGGAGGCAGGAGCGGAAGTGATGCTCCCGCCGATCGCCCGGATCACAGTGGCGTACGGGGCCGGTCTCTGGACCGGCCTCGTGCTTTTGGTACCCGCCGGCGCGATTTGGATGGTCACCGCCGCCGGTGCCCTCCTCGCAGCGATGCGGCCGCGTGCGGGAGTGCTGATCGGTGCCGCCGCGATCGGCATGCTCTCGGG
>JBDHDN010000174.1:0-7777 GCA_039591485.1 Gemmatimonadota bacterium | reverse complement strand
AGACCACTTGTGGGATCTCACCGAGGTTTGCTACGCCGAACGAGCCGGACGGCACTCGCCGCCCGGCTCGTCCTTTAGCTCCAGCGCAGCTTCTGGTCCACCGCTCTGCTGGCGGCGGACACCCTACTCTCCGGGTTCGTCAACCGGCCAATGCGGCACAGACCTACCGCCCTACCGTCGTGCCGCCTTTTGTCAGCGCGCCTTCCACGTGAACCCGTGCGGCCACTGGGCCGTGTTCGTCGGCACCACCGTGTGACAGACGCTGCACGCGGTGGCTCGGCCGCCCGTGCCGCCATGCTCCTCCGCGAACTCGTCGATCTCGTCCTCGCCACGCGAGCTCTCGTGGCACACGCCGCAACTACCGATCGACAGCACCTCCGCCTGATACTGCTCCGGCTGATAGTCGTCCGTCGCCTCGCGGCTCGGGTACATGGCGTGCGGGCTGTTGTGACACGCCGGACAGTACATGCCGTGATGGCCCGTCGTGGTGCGATACAGGGACGCCTGCGATCCGACCTCCGCAACGCCGTCGTGGCACGTGCCGCTGGCGCACGTCGGCTCGTCGAGCCACGGCGTGCGCTGTCCGCTCCCGATGCTCGACGCAACCTGCTGCATCGTTCCGTGGCACGTGATGCAGTTGCCGTCCGCGGCCGTGTGGGCCAGGCTTCGGCTGCACCTGGTGACCGCACCGGGGTGGCAATCCATGCAGGCAGCGTTGCGCTCCGCGTGCGCGTCGTGGATCACCTGGGAGAGGTAGCCGTCACTGCCCTCCCCGGCCTGCCCGAGTGCCGGGCTCGTGTGACACACGCCGTTGGCGCACAGCACCGGTGTCTGCCCCGTCAGATTGGTCTCGTGGAGCTGGTCGTGCGTCGTCAGGATGTCGCCGAACGGGTCCGCCGCCCCGTGGCACTTGGCGCAGTCGATCTCGTCCGACGTCGGCACGGTCGCCCGGGTCTGTGCGATGGTGACCCCGTTCTGCTTCACCGTGACCTCGATGACCTGGTACGGATCCCACTCGCCCGCGTCATTCACCGGCACGACGGGAATGCCGTCCACCTGGAAGTGGTCCCCCTTCGCCACCATCGTGCCGGAGAGCCCGTTGCTGATGCCGGGATCGATCAGGTTCAACCCACGATCGTGCTCGAGCGCGACACCGAACAGCGCTTCTGCGTTGTCCCAGAATTGCGCGAAGTCTCCGCCGTAGGGATCGGTCTTCCCGTAGGAGTAGGTGTTGTCCACCATCCGGTACTCCACGGTGAGGCCGGACGTGACGATCTGCGGCGGATTGCCCCGCCGCACCACCTGGGCCCAGACCGTGTTGTACGGCGGCAGGATGACCGCCTGATCGTACGTGGGATTGAGGCAGTGCATACCCAGATCGTTCCAGGCGAACACGACGTACTCCCTGTCGGTCGCCGGAATGTCCGAGCCGTTGTCGTCGGGACCCTCGCTCGAAGAGCAACCGAGGAGGACGAGGACCGAGCACGCGACGATGCCCGCGGCCGGGATCGTGCCTCGCAGCTCCCGCAGGCGTCGCGATGTCACAGTGAAAAGAGGGGCCTGTCCGATCCGGACAGGAAGATGAAGGGATAGCATCGAACACCCCCGGCGTTCCGGGAACGCGACACTGCCCGCCTGCCCAACCGTCGCTCCGTCGACCGCAGTGTCACAGGGGAGCCCGCGCATGCGCACACCCACCGCATGCGTGTGCCACAAATATAGTCTCGGTCTCGGCACTCCGCCCGTGTCCAGGCGCCACCGGTTCTACGACGTCGCTCGCTTGGTGGTACTCGCTGGCCCCACCGCCGTCGTGGGCGGCAGGTCCGCTGCGGCAGGTAGCCTCGTACGGGTCCGGCGGCTCCGACGTGCCCAGTCTTCCGACATCGAGCGCTCTCGGCGTATGATCAACTCCGCACCGTCGTTCCGTGACGCCCCCCCGACCCGACGAGTGACCATGCGCCTCGCCTCTCGCACAATCACCCTCCCGTGCGCACTGCTCGCCCTGCATGGCGGTGACTCCGTCGCACAGCAGGCACGCATCTCCGAAGAGACCCGCATCCTCACGACGTATCCCTTCTCGGAGCCCAACCCGGTTCCCATCCTGACGCGCGACGCCAGGCTGTACCCCTACCACGCGTTCGAGGGCTATGCGGCCGAGGGCGTGCCCCGGGAGTGGAAAGTCGTGCGGCTGGAGAACGACCTGATCGAGGTGTTCGTTCTCCCCGAAGTGGGCGGCAAGGTGTGGGGAGCGGTGGTGAAGCGCACGGGGCACGAGTTCATCTATCGCAACGAGGTGATGAAATTCCGGAACATCGCCCTGCGCGGCCCGTGGACCTCGGGCGGCATCGAGTTCAACTTCGGCGTGATCGGGCACACCCCGTCCACCGCCACCCCCGTGGACTACGTGATGCGCGAGAACTCGGACGGCAGCGTGAGTTGCATCGTCGGCACGATGGATCTCCCGTCCCGCACGCACTGGCGCGTCGAGATCCGCCTCCCCGCCGCTCGGGCCTCCTTCGAGACCAACGTCTCCTGGTCCAATCCGACACCGCTCGAGCAACCGTACTACAACTGGATGACGGCGGCCGCGTTCGCCCGCGACGACCTCGAGATGGTGATGCCGGGGAACGCCTACCTGGCGCACTCGGGCGATCGCCGGGAGTGGCCCGCGGATGCCGCGGGGCGCTACCTGCCGGCCTACGCGAACAACCGGTTCGGCGGTCACAAGTCGTACCACGTGGTCGGTGCGTTGCACGACTTCTTCGGCGGCTACTACCACGACGCCGGCTACGGCTTCGGTCACTGGGCACGCCACGAGCAGATGCCCGGCCAGAAGCTGTGGCTGTGGGCGCTCTCCCGTGAAGGCGGCGTGTGGGAGGACCTCCTCACCGACAGCGACGGCCAGTACATCGAGTTCCAGGCGGGGCGCCTCTTCGTGCAGTACGCCCCGGGGGCGGACGTCAACCCGATCACCCAGGCCGCCTTCTCGCCCGGCGCCACCGACCGCTGGTCCGAAACCTGGTTCCCGCTCGAGGGACTCGGCGGGCTGACCGACGCCTCGTCGGACGGGGCGATGCACGTGACACGGGACGGCGAGCGGCTGGCCGTACGGGTCACCGCGTTCGGCGCTGCCGCCGACACGCTGCGCATTACGTCCGGTGAACGCGTGCTCGCCTCCGTCCCCCTGGTGCTGACGCCGCTCGACCTCGTCGAGCACGTGGTCGAGCTCGCGGGCGACACGGCATTCGTCGTGCAGCTGCCGGTACTCGGGCTGGCGTACTCGTCCGATCCGGATGCTACGGTGTTGAGTCGGCCGTTCGCGACCGATCCGGAGGCCGCAGCGCCGAGACCGGATGCAGACCGCCTCGCGTTCGAAGCCCGCGAGCTGGCGAAGGGCCGCCGCTACGGCGACGCTCGCGCGCTGTTCGAGCGCGCCCTGGCTGCCGAGTCGTGGCACCGCGACGCCCTGGTGGGCCTCGCCGACCTCGAGTACCGCCGCGGCCGGTACGACGCGGGCCTGGCGTACGTGCGACGCGCGCTCCGGCGCGACACCTACGACGCGCAGACCAACTTCATCGCGGGCAACCTGTACCGCGCGGCGGGAAGGACGACCGACGCCCGCGAGTCGTTCGGCTGGGCGGCGCGGTCGATGGCGTACCGCTCGACCGCGTATGGGCAGCTCGCGGAGATCGCGCTGGCGGAGGGTGAGAGCGCCGAGGCGGTGCGGTACGCACGGCTCGCGCTCGACTACGATCGGTACGCCACGAGCGCACGCCAGGTGCTTGCGATCGTGGCGCGAAGGCAGGGAGACCGCGAGGTCGCCGCATCGCTGCACGACGAGCTGCTGGCGCTCGATCCGCTACGCCACTTCGTCACGGCGGAGCGGTACCTCGCGGCGCCTGGTGCCGCGTCGGCCCATGCCTTCCTCGCGACGTTGCGGAGCGAGTTCCCCGACCAGACGATTCTCGAGCTGGCGATCGACTACCTGCGGCGTGGTGCACCCGACGACGCGCGCGCGCTGCTGCACCTCGGAACCCGGATCACCACGAACCCGCTGCTCGGCGCCTGGCTCGCGTGGCTCGAGGGCAATCCCGCGGGGCTCGCGCCGGCACCGGCGCTTCCCTTCGTGTTCCCCTACCGGCGGGAGTCGCTCGTAGTGCTCCAGTGGGCCGCCGCGCACCGCGGGCACTGGTCGTGGACCTACCTGTACGCACTCAATCTATGGGCCCGCGACCGCGCCGAAGACGCTGCGGAGCTGCTCGCGAGCCTCGGTGACGAGCCCGACTTCGCCCCCCTCTACGTGGCCCGCGCACACCTGCTCGCGCGGACGGACGGGCGGGATCAGGAGCGCGACCTCAGGCGCGCCGTCGCGCTCGATCCCGATACCCGCACGCTCCGGATCGAGCTGATCCGCTTTCTCCAGGAGCGGGGCCGGTGGGCCGACGCGCTGGCCGAGTCCCACGCGGCACGCGCAGCGTTCCCCGGCGACTTCAACCTCGATCTGCTGCACGTAGGCGCACTCGTCCACCTCGGCAGGCCGCTCGAGGCGATCGGGATCCTGAACGTCACGCACGTGCTGCCGTCCGAGAACGCG
Organism: Gemmatimonadota bacterium; assembly: GCA_039591485.1. Lineage (GTDB taxonomy): Bacteria > Gemmatimonadota > Gemmatimonadetes > Gemmatimonadales > GWC2-71-9 > JAOTVV01. Next base: position 3,183 of record JBDHDN010000174.1, on the reverse strand, counting down.
CGCACGAGCCACCAGCTGTACGAGCAGGCGCACGCGCTGGCGGCGCTCGACGCGCTGGACGCGGGCGCGGTCGACGAAGCACGGGCACACCTCGTTACCGCACTCGAGTGGCCCGAGCATCTCGGTCAGGGCCGCCCGTACGATCCGGAGGAGCGGCTCGTGCGGTACCTGCTCGGTCACGTCGAGCGCCACCTGGGCGCGACCGATCGGGGACGCGTCGCGCTCGAGGCGGTGGTCGCGGCCAGCACGCCCCTGGATCCGCGGGCCGACCCGCTCGATCTGCTCGCGATCCCCGCGCTGTTCTCGCTCGGGCGCACCGATGTGCTGCGGAACATGGCGGTCGATACGGACAATGCGATCGGACAGCTTACGCACGGAATGGTCCGCGCACTCGACGCGGGCGACGACCTCCGCGACGTCATCCGGCAGTTCGCGAGCGACCGCCCGGACACGCTCGGCAACCTGCGTGGCCGGCTGCTGCTCCGGGCACTGGCGCAGGACAGCGCGCCGTAGGGGACACGGGGCCCCGCCCCCCGCCGAGCCTCGGGGAACACCCGACTATCTTTGTGTGTCCATCAGGAGGCGTCCCGCAGGACGCGGGACGCTGAACCGATCCCCACACCCGGATGACACCTATGCTGCCTCGAGGAATCCGTCCAGCCCTTCACGCCGCCGCGGGGCTCACGCTGGTCGGCACAGTCGCCGTCGGCGCAGCCCAGTCCGCGACGGCTCAGATGTCCGAGCGCGCCCAGCCCGTCTTCGTCGACGGCCAGGCCCAGGTCGTCGAAGCGTTCGCGGACTCCTCGCAGTGGATCCGCGAGCAGCTGTGGGTCGAGACCGAGTTCGACTCGGACGGCGACGGGAATCCCGACCGCGTGCACGTGGCGGTGGTCCGGCCGCGCCAGACGGAGACGGAGGGACTCAAGGTCCCCAGCGTGTACGAGTCGAGCCCGTACTTCTCCGGGGTAGCGATGCCGATCATGTGGAACGTGCGGCAGGAGCTCGGTGCGGAGCCGCCGGCCCGCCCCGCGCCGCCGTCGGTACGCACGCGGATCCGGCCGGGCATCTCGGGCTCCCAGGTCGGCACCTGGGTGCCGCGCGGGTTCGCCGTCGTGCACTCCGAAGCGCCCGGCACGGGTCTCTCGCAGGGCTGCCCGACGGTCGGCGGGCCCGCCGAGGCGCTGGCGCCCAAGGCGGTGATCGACTGGCTGAACGGCAGGGCTCGCGGCTTCACCTCGGTGGACGGCCCTGAGGAAGTGACTGCCGACTGGTCCACCGGCAAGGTCGGCATGACCGGGACGCCCTACAACGGCACGATCCCCGTCGCCGCGGCGACCACGGGCGTGGAGGGGCTCGAGGCGATCATCCCCATCGCCCCCAACACGTCGTACTACCGCTACTACCGCTCCAACGGGCTCGTGCGGCACCCCGGCGGGTACCTCGGCGAGGACATGGACGTCCTCTACGACTTCATCAACAGCGGTGATCCCGCGAACCGCGAGCACTGCAACGCGTTGATCCGCGACGGCGAGCTGCTGCCCGGGATCGATCGCGTGTCGGGCGACTACAACGACTTCTGGGCGGCGCGCGACTTCCAGAGCGAGCTGGACGGCATCAGGGCGGCCACCCTCATGGCCCACGCGTTCAACGACTGGAACGTGATGCCGGAGCACAGCGTCATGGTGTACGAGGACCTCAAGGCGAGGGGCGTACCGGCACAGGCCTACTTCCATCAGGGCGGCCACGGCGGGCCGCCGCCGCTCGAGCTGATGAACCGGTGGTTCACCCGCTACCTGTACGGCGTCGAGAACGGTGTCGAGGGCGACCCCAAGTCGTGGATCGTGCGTGAGGATGACGAGCGGTCCAACCCGACCTCGTATCCCGACTACCCGCACCCGGACGCCGCGCCGGTCACGTTCCACCTGCGCTCGGGTGGTCAGCAGCATGGCGGGCTTGGTCTCACGGCGAGCGCGGGACAGGGCATGGAGACCCTGGTGGACAACTTCTCGTTCGACGGGGCGACACTCGCGCGCGCCGAGTGGACCGAGCACCGGCTGCTGTACGTGACGCCGGAGCTGGCGCGTGCGGTCCACATCTCCGGCACGCCACGCATCACCATCCGGGTGGCCTCGAGCACGCCGGCGGCCAACCTGACCATCTGGCTCGTGTCGCTCCCGTGGCTGGAAGGTCGGCCGGGGCGCGACGGTCAGATCGTGGGCGCGAGGGGTGGCATCATCACCCGCGGCTGGGCGGACCCGCAGAACCACGGATCGCTCACGGAAAGCGAGCCGCTCGTGCCCGGCGAGTTCTACGAGCTGCGCTTCGACCTCCAGCCGGACGACCAGGTCATCGCAGAGGGGCAGCGCATCGGGTTGATGATCATGTCCACCGACCGGGACTTCACCCTGTGGCCCGACCCCGGCACCGAGCTGACGGTGGACCTCGACGCGACCACGCTGGAACTGCCGGTCGTCGGTGGCGCCGGTGGGCTCGAGTGGACGGAGCCCGAGTGATCGGCGGCACCGGTGACTGACCGGACGGCGCGGCGACGGATGGTGGGCGGTCGATGAGGCTCGCGCAGCTCGCCGCGCTCGGTGCGTGGCTCTGCTGCGGCTCCGCCCATGCGAGCGGCCAGCAGCCCGACCCGTGCGAGTACTTCTTCCGTGCACTGGAGGCCGTGCCACACGACACCCTGATCCGCAGCGCCGGGGAGATCGTGTGGCTCTGGGACGACACGGCCACCCAGGGCTGTGAGGTCGGGTTTGCCGTGCACGACTCGACCCGGAGCGTGCATGCCGTCCCGGACTTCGATGCGCTCGACGGATCGGACATGCATGCGCTCGGCTGGCGCATGAGCGACGGCGTCGGCGCCGACGGGCCGGGGTCGGGGATCTTCGGCATCCAGCGGGATACGGTGCGGTGCCTGGTGCGCTGGGCGCAGCACGCCTGGATCGACGACGACGGCGAGTTCCAGCAGAGCGACGTCTTCAGCATGACGATCCAGTGCCGAGAGGTACCGAGTGACCCGTAGCGCACGCGGGGGGTGGCTCGTGGTGCTCCTGCTCGTCACGGCCGTTCTGGCCGCCCTACCGTTGGGTGCGCGTTCCCCTCAGGCCGTGTACATGCCGCACGACTACGTCATCGTGGGTGACGCCACCGTCGAGCGCGCGGAGCGAGAGTTGC
>JBDHDN010000173.1:0-7868 GCA_039591485.1 Gemmatimonadota bacterium | reverse complement strand
GGTGGCTCGCGGCCAGTTACCGAACGGTAGGCGTTGCCAAGCTCGTCACGGAACGTCCAGACAGCGAGCGCGGCAATCAGCACGAACGTCAGGCAGCCGAGCGTCGTGAAGAACGTCCTGATGCAGCCTCGCGCCATCCTCGCCCTCCCTGTTACCCGACCAGCTCGGCGACGTGCCGCCGGGTGTAGTGCGCTCCGCTCGGGTGGAGCACGCTCTCCATGAGATCGACCGAGGATACGAGCAGCTCGCCGTGGACGTCCAGCTCCGCCGCCGCCCGCTCGAGCCCCACGAAATCACGCGGGTGGGCTCCCCGTTGTGTGCGTCCCAACGTCAGGTGCGGATGGAATGGCCGTCCCTCGACCGGGAACCCGATCTCCGCGAACGCCCGCTCGACCCGATCCTGCAGCAGCTCGAGCGGCGGCGCGGCTTCGCACCCGATCCACAGCACACGTGGCCGTGCAACCGACGGGAAGGCTCCCACACCTGCGAGCGCCACGGAGAAGGGCTTCGCCCCTTCGACCGCCGACCGGAGGGCGGTCACGAGTTCAGCCTCCCGGGACGCCGCGACCTCACCGAGGAACTTGAGCGTGAGGTGCACCCCGTCGTGCCGCACCCAGCGCACCGGATACCCCACCGCACGCAGTGGCTCGCTCGCGGTCCAGAGCGCGCTCCTCAACCCCTCCGGCAGATTGATCGCGACGAACAGCCGCACGGGACTCAGCTGACCTCGGCGATCAGTTCGACCGGCGCGTCGCGCACATCGAGCAGGCTGCCGCGTCGGTAGCCACGCAGGTCCAGCGTCACGCGGTCGAACCCGAGTTGCAGCAGTCGCTCGCCGATCCGGTCGCGCTGCTGCCTGATTCGCTCGAACACGTTCGGGTCGGCCTCGATGCGCGCTTCGGGGCCGTGATGTCGCACACGGAGATCGCCGTCGATGCCCAGCGAACGCAGGAACGATTCGCCCTCCTCCACTTGGCGCACGCGCTCCGGCGTGACGCTCAGCCCGTACAGCACCCGGCTCGACAGGCACGGCGCCGCCGGCACATCCCAGATCGGGATGCCTAACGCGCGAGCCTCAGAGCGGATCGCCGCCTTCGTGTAGCCCGCCTCGGCGAGCGGGGACCGAATGGCGAACTCCGTGGCCGCCCGCAGACCGGGACGATGATCACCACTGTCGTCGAGGTTCGTGCCGTCCGCCACGACGGCCATGTCACGTTTCGCCGCCAGCGCGGTCAGCGCCCGCCACAGCTCCGCCTTGCAGTGGTAGCACCGATCCACGGGATTGGCGACGTAGGCAGGATTGGCGAACTCCTCGGTCTGCACCTCCTCGACGTTGAGATCGAACTCACGGGCGACCGCCAGCGCGCGCTCGAGTTGGCCAGTCGCCAGTGACGGACTCACCCCGATCGCCGCGATCGTCCCATCCCGACCCAGCGTTCGGCGCGCGACCACGGCCAGGAGCGCCGAGTCCACACCGCCGGAGAAACCGACCAGGAGCGACGGCATGGTGCCGAGTAGTGACTCGAGCGGCGATGGCTGGGGCATCCGACAATTATACATGTTCATCCGCGGGGACCGGCAAGCCGACGCGGGATCGTGGCTTGCCACGAAGCCTCCTGCTGCGCAGCTTACCCTGCGGCGCGGGGGGTGGGCGCCGGCCACCTGGCGGAGGACGTGCATGCACAACGGGCTGCAAGACGGAGTTCGAGAGCTGCGTACCGCGCTACGGGCCGCGGCGACGCAGCTCGAGCAGGACGGTGCGTCCGGACCTGCCACCCAGGACCTCAGCTCCGCGATCGACGGCCTGCGCGGCAGCATATGGGGGATCCTCCAAGACGCGCACGCGGAGGATCTCCGGGACTATCAGGCGCAGATCCGGGTAGAGCGGGCCAACGAGATCTGCCGCGTGGTGCTCGACCACCTCCACACGGGAACGATTCGTCCCGACCTCGGAGGCTTCGAGCTACTCCGGGGCTCCATGCGCGAGCTGCACGCCATGGCGACGAGGCACTTGCGATGAGCGAGCTCGAGCGCACCATCGGCTTCCTTGACCGCGCGCTTGTCCAGATCGAGTCCCGCCTCAATCAGCCAGAGGTGCCGCTCGCTGCGCTCGAGGACTTCAAGGCTACCCTCGACAGCACGCGCACCGCGGTCCATGCGATCATCGAGGCGTCGGGGCGGGGCAGCCAGGAGGCGCACCTGAACCGATTCCGCGTGCGGCGCGCTGCCCAGGTCTGCCAGAGCGTACTGTTCGGGCTGCTCGACGGCAGCATCACTGCGGCCACTCCGGGCGTCGCCAAGTTGCAGGCAACCGTGGCAGAGACCCTCGAGCACATGGATGCCTTCGCGGGGGGCGCGAACAAGTCCGTGCGGTGAGCGTGTCGACGGCAGTCGACCCACCGCCGGACGACGCCACCCTTGACGAGTGCCTGTCGGCGCCTACCGGCGCCGACGTGGCCGCGCTTGCCGCGCTCGACGGTGACATCCTCGTGCTCGGCGCGGGTGGGAAGATGGGTCCGAGTCTCGCGCGGCTGGCGCGCCGTGCCAGTGACGCCGCGGGTATCGACCGTCGTGTTGTCGCCGTGTCCCGCTTCAGGACGCCAGGCGTGGCCGACGCGCTCGAGCGGGCAGGAGTCGAGACCATCCCGAGCGACTTGCTCGATTCCGCCCATCTGGCCGCGCTCCCCGACGCACCCAACATCATCTTCATGGCAGGACAGAAGTTCGGCACGGATGCGGATCCCGCCGTGACCTGGGCGCTAAACGCCCTGCTGCCGGGCCTCGTGGTGCGCCGCTTCGCGGCTGCCAGGATCGTGGTGTTCTCCACCGGGAACGTGTACCCGCTGACCGATGCGCAGGGCCCCGGGTGCGGCGAAGACCATCCGCTGGGGCCGGTCGGCGAGTACGCGCAGTCCGCCCTCGCACGAGAGCGGATCGTGACCTATGTGACCAGCCGACACCGCACTCCGTGCGCGATCATGCGGCTCAACTACGCAGTCGAGCTCCGCTATGGGGTCCTGCGCGATCTCGCTGATCGCCTCGTGCGGGGCGAGCCGATCGACCTCACCATGGGGAGCGTCAACCTGATCTGGCAGCGCGACGCAAACGCCATCGCTCTCCGTCTGCTGGCACACACGGCCGTGCCACCGCTCGTGGTGAACGTCACGGGATCCGAAACGCTCAGCGTGCGATCCCTCACGGAGGCCCTCGCCGCACGGCTGGGAGTCGAGCCGGTCTTCACCGGCACCGAAACACCCAGCGCGCTCCTGAGCAACGCCTCGCGCGCCCACGCGCTCTTCGGCGGACCGACGGTCGGAGTCGAGACCCTCGTCGGCTGGACGGCCGAATGGGTACGGTGCGGAGGTGCGTCACTCGACAAACCCACGCACTTCGAGGAACGGGAGGGCCGGTTCTGATGGCATCCACCGTCCGGGCGCGACTGCACGAGGGACTTGTGATACCCGCGCATCCGCTGGCGCTCACCGCCGAGCGTCGGCTCGACGAGCGGCGCCAGCGTGCCCTGACACGCTACTACCTCGAGGCCGGTGTTGGCGGGATCGCCGTCGCGGTCCACACCACCCAGTTCGCGATTCACGATCCGGCGATCGGGCTGCTCGACCCCGTCCTCGCGCTCGCGTCGGAGACCGTCATCGAACACGAGGCGGCTGCCCACAGATCGATCATGCGGGTGGCAGGAGTCATCGGACGCACAAAGCAGGCGGTCAGGGAGGCAACGCGGGCACGCGACCTCGGATACGACGTAGCGCTCGTCGGACTCGGCGGTACGGATGCGCGCACCCTGGACGAGTTGGTGACGCACGTAGGAGCCGTTGCCGAGGTGCTACCGGTCATGGGGTTCTATCTCCAACCTGCCGTTGGCGGTCGGGACCTACCCTACGAGTTCTGGCGGCGGCTCCTGGAGATCGAGCCCCTCGTCGCGGTCAAGATCGCACCGTTCGATCGTTACCGCACGATCGACGTTGTACGTGCCGTGGTCGATGCCGGGCGGGCCGGTGACGTTGCGCTGTACACGGGCAACGACGACCAGATCGTGCTCGACCTCCTCACCCCCCTGCGCATCGCCAGCGGCGATCCGGTGCACATGGTCGGCGGCTTGCTCGGTCAATGGGCGGTATGGACACGTCGCGCAGTTCAGCTTCACGGAGCATGCCGTCGCATCGTTACCGAGCGGCAGTCCATCCCCCCGCACCTGCTCACGGTCGCGGCGGAGTTGACCGACGCGAACGGCGCGATCTTCGATGCGGCACACGGATTCCGAGGCTGCCTGGCGGGCATCCACGAGATCCTCCGGCGCCAAGGACTGCTCGAGGGCGTGTGGTGCCTCGATCAGGGCGAGGTCCTGTCCCCTGGCCAGGCGGATGAGATCGATCGGGTGCTCGCGGCCTATCCCCATCTCACAGATGACGAGTTCGTCGCGGCAGGTCGCGATCGGTGGCTCGCGTAGTTGCCCAAGGCGGGGCACCCGTCCAGTTTTCGGGTGGCGCTCAGGCGAGGACATCCCCATGGACACCGTTACCGAAGCCTACCGTACCCTCGTCGACGCGATCCGAGAGTCCCTCTCTGATTGCGGGTTCGAGGCGACCGCTGAGCATCACCACAGCATGGGGACCGGAGCAAAGTACCTGCTGCTCACCACGGAAGATCGGGCGGTCTGCCTCAAGTGGGATGCGACGCACAAGCGATTCGTGGTGGAATGTTGCAGCCGCAGGCAGGGATCGCCCGTCGGCGTTTGGGAGAGCGTGTGCGAGGAGCAGTTCGACCCCGAAACCGATGACGTCGAGGGCGTACGCCTGATGGCCGACAGGATCTGCTCGAGCGTGCGGGAGCAGGTACCGGACTGAGCCGAGACGGCCGCAATCCCTCAATCCAGTTGAGCCGCTGTCCCGCGAATCGGAACTCCGGTTCCCGATGCCCGGGCGCACATCCGCCTGGATACGTTCGCCGGTCCCAAGGCAAGGTGCGATCGTGATCGTCCCGTCGTAGGATCGTGGAGGCCCGTGCCGTGTCTGCCGCTCCGACATCAGGCTGTCCTTCACCTCCGTTGGATGCCGGCTTCGATCCGAACACGGGGCTCGCCGACCCGACCGCCCACCACGTGTCAGGCAAGCGGCCGATCGAGACTGCGGTACTGCACCGCCTCGCCGACATGCGGTGGCAGAATCCGGGCGCTGGTATCCAAGTCCGCGATGGTACGCGCGATCTTCAGCACGCGGTGGTACGCGCGTGCCGAGAGGCGGAGCCGGACGATGGCGGTCTTGAGTAGTGCGTCGGCCCGGCTGGTGACGCGGCAGTACCGCCGGAGATCGTCCGGCCGCATGTGGGCGTTGGCGTAGAGACCATCGCGTCCGGCGAACCGTGCGAGCTGCATCTCGCGCGCGCGGTTGACGCGCTCGCGCACTGTGGCGCTCGGCTCGCCGCTCCGCTCCACCGACAACTCCCTGTACGGCACAGCCGGCACGTGCACGTGCAGATCGATGCGGTCGAGCAGCGGGCCTGAGAGCCGGCTCACATAGCGCTCGACGCCCACGGCTCCGCAGGTGCAGGCCCGAGCATGGCTCCCGAACCAGCCGCACGGGCAGGGGTTCATCGCCGCGGCGAGCATGAAGCGGGCGGGATAACACAGCGACGTCACGGCTCGCGAGATGGTGACAGATCCGTCCTCGAGCGGCTGGCGCAGTACCTCGAGCACGTTCTTACGGAACTCGGGAAGCTCGTCGAGAAACAGCACACCGCCGTGCGCGAGGCTCACCTCGCCAGGGCGCGGATACGAGCCGCCGCCGATCATTCCGGCATCGCTGATCGTATGATGCGGCGCACGGAACGGCCGGACGGTCACGAGTGCGCTACCCGGCGGGAGCAGACCGGCCACGCTGTGGATCTTGGTGGTTTCGAGCGCCTCGTCGACGGTCAGCTCCGGGAGAATGCCCGGAATCCGGCGTGCCAGCATCGTCTTGCCCGATCCCGGCGGGCCGATCATCAGCATGTTGTGCGATCCGGCCGCCGCGATCTCGAGCGCGCGTTTGGCCTGCTCCTGGCCCCGTACCTCCGCGAGATCGAGGTCCGAAGACGTCCCGCCAAGCGCGTCACTGCGCCGCCGTCCAGTAGGCGGGGGCGTAAGAGATCTGTGCACCGAGAAGAACTCGGTGACATCGCGCAGCGTCGCCGCGCCGAGCACCGCGATGTCCTTCACCACGCCAGCCTCGGCGAGGTTCTGTACGGGAACGATGACACCTGCCAGCCCAGCTCGCCTGGCTGCCAGGGCGATAGGCAACGCGCCCCGCACGGGCCGCACGTCACCTTCGAGACCCAGTTCGCCGATGATCAGGTAGTCGGAGATCGCAGCCGGCCGCGGAGATGGCGGGACGGCGCACCGGCGGTCGGACGGAGGGGCCGACGGAACGGGGGTCGGGCGGTCAGGCCGCTGGCCGTTGCCGACGGACGCATCGAGGACACCGCCGCTCTCCGGCGTCCGTCCATTCAACTGCCCCGTCGCAGTGAGAATACCGAGCGCGATCGGCAGATCGAACGCCGACCCTTCCTTGCGGATGTCGGCCGGGGCGAGGTTGACCGTGATACGGCGAAGCGGCAGCTCGAACCCGGAATTGACCAGCGCAGCTCCGACGCGTTCCCTGCCTTCCTTGACCGCGCCCTGCGGCAGACCGACGGTCGTGAACGATGGCAGCCCCGTGGCAATGTCGGTCTCGACGTCGACGAGATAAGCATCGATACCGAGCACGGCGGCGGACCGAATGCGGGCAAGCATGAGCGAAGCGTAGGTCGTACCGGCGCTTCCATGATAGGCGAATCCCCGCCCGAATGACCCGTTGCATCCCGCAAGGCGGGAAACCGCCACCATGGCGAACGGGCGGCGTGCGTAGCTCAGTCCCCGTCTCTGCCTCGGTCTCTCCTCCTGTCTCCGACCCGGAAGCCTTGAGCCGCCATCGACGTTGCAGGCGCGGCACCATGATGACGCTCGAGAGGATGCTGCGGTGGCGGAGGCACGCTGGGGGTCCACGGTCGACCCGTGTCTCCTGGCGGATTGGACCGCACACCGGCAGGTTAGGGCGTGGCACTCAGATCTCTCATGCTCGAGACACCGACCGCGGGCACGCCGGTCGAGCCAGTCCGGTGACCGACCGGCGGAAGCTCGTCGCCTTCGATCCGGACTATTTCGCCAAGCGGACCGAGACCGATGGACCGTCGGATGCGCTGGCGGCGTTTCGGTATGCCTACGAGCACAACCTGTGGCGCAGTACCGAAACGCCGTCCGGGACCGGATCGAACCGCACGCAAACGCGCGCGATCGCCGACGCCTTCCCCGCACTCTGTCGGCGCTATGCCGTCGCTGCGCTACTCGATGTCCCCTGCGGCATCGCGGATTGGATGGCAGAGGTGCCCCTGCCCGGCGTGCGCTACGTAGGAGGGGATATCGTCCCCGATATCGTCCGCGAAGCTGCTCGGCGACACGGCTCGGATCAGAGGCGGTTTCTGGTACTCGACCTGACCCGGTCCCCACTCCCGCCCGCGGACCTGCTGTTGTGCAGGGACTGCCTGGTCCACCTGTCGTACTACGACATCGCCAGGGCGATCGCCAACATCCGCCGGAGCGACATCGCCTACGTGCTCACGACCACCTTCACGGAAGAGCCCACGTTCCGTGATGTCGTGACCGGCGACTGGCGGCCCCTCAACCTCGAAGCGACCCCCTTTTCCTTCCCTGCGCCGATCGAGTTGCTGTCCGAGGAGTGCACCGAGCATGAGGGGGCGTTCGCCGACAAGGCACTTGGCCTGTGGCGGGTGCGCGATCTGCCCGAGCTTCCGCCCACGTTTCCTTGATCAGGCCAGGT
>JBDHDN010000172.1:0-7910 GCA_039591485.1 Gemmatimonadota bacterium | reverse complement strand
GCGCTCGGCGGGTGCGTGCCGTCCGTCGCCCGGCGAAGCGGCCGCGCGCGAGCCGAACCAGCGTCACCGCCGTGTCCCAGAGTGACGCACTCTCCAGCAGATGCACGAAGAAGTCACCGCTCGCGGGCTCGTAGGGCGAGTCGTACTTGAGGATGCCGGTGAAGTGCGGGTTCTTCACCACGCCGAGGTTGCACAGCAGCACTCCTTCGCGGACCCCGTCCTCCCATTCGAGCACGACCGGTACGCAGCGGTGCCGCATCACTGCCAGCAATGCCGCGCCGATCATGCCGAGCGACGCCGACAGCCGCTTCAGCAGCCCGACGACCCCCGTCGCGCGGTTGTAGAGCCAGTTGCCCACGGCGGTCGTGCCTACGCTCGCGTTGAGGAGCCAGTGCTGTACACCGGTCGCACCGTCGGCGTCCACGAACACCGTTCGCCCCACATCGTGGCGAATAGCGTCGGCGAAGTCGAGGCGGCAGGGAATCCCCCCGAGCGTATCGCGCCGAGGTTTGTGGAAGTCGTTGCTCGAGCCCAAGCCGACGGCACCGATCGTGACCTCCGCCAGCACCTCGGGCGACGCCGCCCCGACCAGGTCCGTCATGACCAGGTTCACTGTCCCGTCACCACCCACGGCGACGAACTGTCGCTCCCCTCGCGAGAGGGCATCCGCGATGCTGAGCCGTACCCGCTCGCGGTCGGGCGCCACGCACTCCTGGAACGGACCGAGTCGGGCGAGCATGAGCGGCCGAATCCGCTCCCACCTCGCTGCGGCTCGGCCGCCGTCCGCCCGGCAGTTCACGATCACCAACATCGCGTCGGCCTCAGATCTGCTCCGCCATCGGTCGACGCGCGAGCACGCCGACGAAGGCGAGATAGACGAGCGCGAGTGCCGGCACCCAGCGGGGTTGCTGGGCCGCAGCCAGCCCGGCGAGGAGCAGGATGTACGCGTGCACCACGGGCGCGATCGCGCGATGGGCATCCCGGTCGTTCCCTACCCTGTGGAGCCGGATCTGCGCGACCACCGCGGCGACCGCGCTCCCGGCCACGAACGGCGTCGCCGCGACGAGACCCGTCAGTGTCGCCCGCGCAACCACGAGCGCGGCACCCGTGAACGCGAGCACCGCCACGGCGTCGCTGACCCACGCGCTCATCGCGCGCCCGAACGCGACCGGCAGGGTGCGATAGCCGGTGGCGCGGTCGGCCTCGACGTCCTTGAAGTATCCCGCCAGGACGAAGTTCGCGTAGGCCGCGAGCGCGGTGAGCATGATGCCGATGAGCGCCGGGGTGACGCTGACGGGTGCGTCGGCAGCGCCACTGGCTGCCAGGTAGCCCAGCAGGACCACCAGTGACACGATCCACGCGTTGTACCACGGCCCTCCCCACCAGCGGCGCTTGAACCAGGTGTAGGTCGCAAGCCCGATCACCGTCAGGGCCGCGGGTACCAGCGCCGCCGGATTGAAGGCGACGAGCACGGCCGCGCACCCGATGAGTCCGGCGAGGCTCACCACGAACACGTCACGTGCCCGCACGATGCCTTGCACGAGCGGACGGTAGGGCGCCGACAGCGCATCGGTGTCGGTCTGAAAACAGTCGGTGAGGGCCTGGCCGAACCCGTAGGCCAGAAAGAAGACCACACCGAGCGCGACCAGGGCACCTGGCGGCACAGCCGATACCAAGCTCATCCCGGCAATACCGGTGATCCCTGAGACGAACAGCAGGTAGGGCCGCATGGTGATCCCGTAGGCCCGCCAGAAGCGCCCGTCGAGCACGTGGGCGGGAGAGGCCGCGCGGAGGACGCCGCTCACGATGCCACCCGCGGTGCAGGGTGATCGCTCAGGTCGACCGCCACCTGCCGCCCCTCGGTGAACCGCTCGCGCCCCCGGATCCCGACCGCGCGCAGCAGCGGGTACGCGATCCGGAACACGAGCGGGAAGGCACCCGCCAGCTTACACATCCAGCCGCGATACCCGGGCACGCACACCTCGCGGCGTGGCCGCTCGATGGCACCGAGGATAGCCCGCGCGACGCGATCCGGTCTCATGGGCGCGCTCGTGAACGACAGCGGGGCACCCCCACCCCGGGCCTCGATGCTCAGCTGCGCCGTGTCGGTGGAATCCGGGCAGACCACCGTCACGTCGATGCCCTCCGGCGCCGCTTCCTGCGCGAGCGCGAGTCCCCAGCCACGCACGGCGAACTTCGTCGCGGAGTAGGTGGCGGAGTCCGGCAGGGGCGTGATGCCGCCGAGTGACGAGACGAGCAGCAGGTGACCTGCGCCCTGCGCGCGGAACTGCTGCAGGAAGACGGTGCTCGCCAGCGCAGTCCCGAGTACGTTCACTTCGAACTGCCGCCGAATGGCGGCGAACGGCAGGGTCGCGACCGGTCCCGGCTCGAGGACGGCCGCGCAGTTGACGACGGCGTCGATTCGGCCGTAGCGGGCTGCGACCTCGTCTCGCAGCGCCGTGAGCGCCTCCGAATCGGTGACGTCCACCCGACGCACCATTGGCCCGCCGATGGTCGGGAAGGTCCCCGCTGCCGGCAGGTTACGATCCCCGACGGCTACGCGGGCTCCGGCCGCAAGCGCGAGCTGCGCCGTGGCGGCACCAATCCCCTTCGCACCACCGAGGACGACGATCACGCGTCCGGCGAGATCACGCCTGCTCATCGCACCCTCCAGATGGCCCACGCGCCGCGGAGCGCATACAGACCACCGCCGATGCACAGGCCGATGATGACCAACTCCACCGCACTCGTGCCCGTCAGCGGGAAGAGCAGGCCGTTGCGCGCGTAGAACGTCGCGTCGAGTAGACCGAGGTACAGGCTCATCGACCCCGCAATGGCGAGGAGGAACGGCCCGACCGAGCGCCGCAGCCTCAAGGAGACTGCCGTCGCGAACAGCACGATCGCGAACACTGCATCGGCAACGAGGAATGCCTCCTCGAAGCGAGCGACCGACGGCTCGACCAGGCCCAGGCTGTCGTTGGCCGTGAAGTACAGCACCCAGAAGGTCACGACGAACGCTCCACCAATGGCCGTCGCGAGCTGCAGGGGCTTGGCAATCCGATCGTACTGCATACGGTCCTCCCTCGGTGTCTGCCGCACGCTCGCACCGGCACGTCAAGCCGGCGTCAAGCACGGGACGGAGTACTTTCGGGTCGTTTCGGTCCTTGACGGCTGGTTGACGGGCGGAGGCAATGCTGCCAGTGCCGGACGGGACATACGGTGTGCCGGAACGCGACCGCATGCCGGTGCGGGTACCGCATGGAGGAATGCGAGATGTCGAAGCCAAAGCTCCAGATCATCGTGCTCTACCAGAACCTCGGAGAGGCACAGGCGTATTATGCCCGCTCCCCCGCCCCGCCGCTGTCGGGCATCCTGTTGGCCGGGCTCACGCCGGAGCTGGTGGACGTCGAGGTGCTGCACGAGATGGTGCGGCCAATCGACTACGACACCGACGCCGACTTCATCGCCCTCTCCTTCATGGACTTCTGTGCCCCGCACGCGTACGAGGTCGCCCGGCGGTTCCGCCGGCGGGGCAAGACCGTGATCGCCGGCGGGAAGTACGCCACCGCTTTTCCGCACGAGGTCCTGCCTCACGTCGACGCCGTGGTGATCGGCGAGGCAGAGCGGGTGTGGCCACAGGTCGTGCGTGATCTGGTTCGCGGGAAGCTCCAGCAGGTCTACCAGGCGCCCCCAGCACCGAGCCTCGAGGGCATGCCACCGCCGCGGTACGATCTGGTCGAGTCGGCGTACGCCGTACCCATGGTCACCGAGGCCACGCGCGGCTGCCCGTTCCGCTGCACCTATTGCCAGCTCACGATCGACTGGCAGCCACACCGATGCCGTCCGATCGAGGAGGTGATCCGCGACCTGACCGCGACCCAGGGACTGCCGTGGCACCGCCGGCGCATGGCGATGTTGTACGACAACAACCTGGGCGGCGACATGGACTACGCCAAGCGTCTGCTGCGGCGCATCGCCGAGCTCGACCTCTGGGCGCTCGGCGCGCAGTTCACGCTCAACTGCCTGGACGATCCGGAGTTCGTCGAGCTGCTCACGGCAGCCCGGTGCCGCATGGCATTCGTCGGCATGGAATCGCTCTGGGAGCCGAGCCTGAATGCGGTCCGCAAGCGCCACAACAAGGTCGAGCGTTACCGCGACATCTTCAGCGACCTCAAGGAGCGCGGCATTCTGACCTTCAGCGGGGTGATGGTGGCGCTCGACGAGGACGTGTCTGCGTACTATCACGAGCTGCCGGCGCGGCTCGAACAGGTCGATCCCTCGGCGATCTTCCTGTCGATCTCCATTCCGATCCCGGGCACCACGTTCCACCGTGAGGTGGAGACCGAGGGTCGGATCTTCGACCGGAACCTGGCTCACTACGAGGGCGACCACCTTGTATTCGCACCGAAGCACGTCACCGCTGAGGAGGTGTTCGCGATCCGCAAGGGCTTGATGCGGAGCTTCTACTCGTGGCGCAACATCACGCGCCGCTGGTGGCGGCTGATGCGGGCATACTGGGGGGCGCGCAAGGCTCGGCACCGCGCGTTCGGATCACTGCTGATCAGCTACGTGCTGGTGAAGCTATCGCTGTTCCAGCGCTACCACGCCCGCAAACGGGTGTTCCCGGCTCGGCCGCCGGTGATTCCCGAGCCACAGTCTGTCATGGAGCAGCGCCTGCGAGTGCACGGGGCGGCGTAGCGGTACGGACACGCTCCGATGGAGAGCGACCGGGTATCACCGTGGTGGGGACGACGCCGGAAGGAGGAACACCATGTACACGCATCACTTCACGCACGATCGCCTGAGCCGGTGGGTGTACCGGCTGTGCCGCTGGGTATGCCAGCACGTCGGACGGAGCACCGGACAGGACCCCGCCGTCGTGATGCTCTCATGATCGCATATGCCGCTCTGCAGGGGATCCTTCCGAACCCGAGGGGCGCCGGAGCTCGTGCAGCACGGACCCGAATGCGCGATGTGGACTGGAGATACTCACGACACGGCCCGCGGCGGTATCGAATCGACGAAGGCCGAAGCGCCACCGCTTCAAGACCCGCTCGATGAGAGCTCCGTGAGAATGCTCTCACCATCCGAACCCTCCCGTGTTCCCCTCGGTTACAGAGAGCGTCCAGCCGGCCGGCGCGGCGCCGGTCGGGAATCGCAGACGCTCACTTCAGGAGGGACACGATGCGGCACTCCACCACCAAGGACTCGTACCACCGCCGTCGCGCTCGAACGGCCGGGCTCGCACTGGCCGCCGCGGTCGCGCTGCTCGCGGGATGCGAGCGAGGAGCTCCGCTGGACCCGGACCTGACGGCCGACCTCAGCCGGGCAACACCAGGGACCGTGCCCGGCGCCGTCTACACCATGACCAACGACGCGGCCGGGAACGCGGTCATGGTCTTCAGGCGGAGCGGCGACGGCTCGGTGACACCTGTCGGCGCCGTCATGACCGAGGGGCTGGGCAGCGGCGGGGGACTGGGGAACCAGGGATCGATCGCGCTCAGCCACGATCGCCGGTTCCTGTTCGTCGTGAATGCCGGCAGTGATGACGTGACGTCTTTCGCCGTGAGCCCCGAGGGCCTCACGCTCGCTACGCGCGTTCCTTCCGGGGGCACCCGGCCCGTCAGCCTCACGGTCCACGAAGATCTGCTCTACGTTCTCAACGCCGACGGCGGCGGCAGCATCGCCGGGTTCCGCGTGCGGGGCGACGGGACGCTGTCTCCGATCGCCGGGTCCGCGCGGCCGTTGAGCGGCGCCGCTGTGACCGCTCCCGCACAGATCGCATTCAGCCGGAACGGACGCGTGCTCGCCGTCAGCGAGAAGGCAACGAGCCTGATCGACATCTACGTCGTCAGCTCCGACGGCACGGCCTCGGCGCCGCAGGTCTATCCGTCCGCCGGCGCCACGCCGTTCGGTCTGGCGTTCGGGCTCCGCGGCGATCTCATCGTATCCGAGGCGTTCGGCGGCACCGCCGGCACGGCATCGGCGTCGTCGTATCGCGTTTCGAGCGACGGCGGACTGGAGCTCGTCACGGCCTCGCTGGGGAATACCCAGACGGCTGCCTGCTGGGCGGCGGTGACCAAGGACGGCCGGTTCGCCTACACCAGCAACACGCCAGCGAATACGATCTCCGGCTATCGCATCGACCCGGACGGTAGCCTGAGCCTGATCGATGCCGACGGTCTCACGGCTGTGACGAACCCCGGCGACCAGCCGCTCGACATCGGTTTCAGTCACGACGGGCGGTACCTCTACGTGCTGAACAGCGGAGTCGGCAGCGTAGGCGCCTACGCCATTGCGGGCGACGGCTCCCTGAGCCATCTCGGCAACACCGCCGAGCTGCTCGTGCCGGGCGTCGCCAACGGCATCGCGGCCTGGTAGGCGGACCGCGAAGGGCTCTCGGAACTCGCGAGTGGTCTCACGGGGACCGCTCGCGAGCCGCCGCCTCCAGCCACTCGCCCAACCGGCGGCGGCCGGCCGCACACAGGCCAGCCGCCAATCCCTCGGACCGAGCGCTGGGCTCAGCTATACGGCATCGGCGGCACCTTCCCAATCAGCCGCGCGTAGACCGCCAGGGCGCCGCGATGGTGCGCCGTGTGGTCGACGATCGCACCCACCACCGCGCTGCGTGGGGCACCCTCCATGATCCTGGTGTCCGGGATCGGCTCGAAGAGGGTCTGGTCGGAGGCCGCGCGGACCACGGCAACGGCGTGAGCGAAGGACCGGTCCAGCCAGTCCGTAGCCTCTTCGAGCGACGTCACCGCCTTGGCCTTCGCGACGAGACCGTCGAAGTCCATGTTCCATCCCGCTCCGAACCCTCCCTCGATAAGCCAGTCCACCGAGTCGGCCGCGTGGGCGACGTGACCGGCCACGGTGTAGAGCTCCGGGTCCGGCGCAAATGCGGCGTCGGCGGGCTCGAACACGGTGAGGGTGGTCTTGAAGAACCGGTGCGTCGACTCCAGTTGTTGGGCGAGTCCCTCTGCAGCGGACATGGCCGCCTCCATGCGCAGGAGAATGTGACGAAGGGTGCCGGACGCGGGACAGCGCGTCAAGCACCACCGCGCCCTGCTGCCGAGTCGACGGACGCGACGAGCACCGACGGGCAGAGCGATACATATTCCAGATGTGAACGTCGATCGCGACCAGGAGGTGAACATGAGAGGACCAGTCGTTGGTGGGCTTGCGGCCGGGATGCTGACGGCGCTCGTCGGGTGCGCCTCTGCGCCACCGCCGACCGTGCAGACCGGCCCCAATGCCGAGGTGACCGCAGATGGGCTCTATCGGGTGGACAACTCGGTCATGGCGATGGCATGGGTCAAGCCGGACATGGACCTGACCGGCTACACGAAGTTCACGCTCGACCCGGTGGTGGTGGCGTACCAGCGGGATCCGCAGGGCCGCCGGTCCGCGACGGCCGGTGGCAATCAGAACTTCGCTCTGAGCCCGGAGCAGATGGAGAACTTCCGGAACATGTTCCGGGATGCAGTGGTCACGGCGCTCACCGAGAACGACGGGTACGAGCTCGTCGATGCGCCGGCGCCCGACGTCCTCCGCATCACCGCCGAGTTGGTCGACCTCGTGGTCCGGGTGCCGACCGAACGCAGCGGCCGGGACCGTTCGTACACACGATCGTATGGGGAGGTCACCCTGCTCCTCGAGCTGCGCGACTCCGAGAGTGGTGAGATCTTCGCCCGGGCGGCAGATCGGCGGGATCCGACCACGAATCCTGGCGGCAACAGTATGCGCGAGGTGTCGCCGACCTTCGTGCGAGCCGACACGCAGCGGCTGTTCGAGTACTGGGCGAACCTGTTGAGGACCCGCCTGGACGAGGTCAGAGCTCTCGAGCCGCAGTAAGCGGCGCAATCCGCAGCGTTCGCTTGCCCCATCGGCGCGGAGGTCACCAGGTGGGG
>JBDHDN010000171.1:0-14412 GCA_039591485.1 Gemmatimonadota bacterium | reverse complement strand
GAACTTTCGACTCTTGCTGCACGGTCAACTCGACGGCGGCTTCGGCTACTGGCTGCAAACCAACTTCAGCAACTCACCGGCGATCCTCGACGCGATGATGTCGTACCGCGCGAGCCCGCTGTTCGCATTCGACGCCGGTCAGTTCAAGACGCCGTTCAGCTACGAGTTCCTCACGCTCGCATCGAGCATCGACTTCGTGAATCGTGCGCAGGTCGTCACCGCCCTGGCACCGGGCCGACAGCTCGGTTTACAGGCGCGGTTTGACGACCGCAGCCGCACCATCGGAGCGCGGGCCGGCATCTTCAACGGAAACGGTACGAGGCCCAACGGAAACGACAACAACAATTTTCTCTACGCCGCCCGTATCACTGTCACGCCGCACCTGGGTACCGACGGGACCGACCACTCCCTCGTCGTCGGCGTCAATGCGGCCCACAGCGAGGACGACGGTTCGACTATCGGTGGGGGATTCGTCACTGACTTCGTGGGTGCACGCACGCACCTCGGCGGCGACGTACGACTCGAGCTCGGCCGCTGGCTGTTCTCCGGTGAGGTGCTCTACGCCGAGCTGCGCCCCACGATCGGCGCCGACCGGAGTCCGTGGGGCTTTCACGCGACGGCCGGCTTCGCTTCCGGCCGGAAGACGCAGGTCCTCGTACGATTCGACGGCTTCGAGGCAGACGACGGAGGCGAGCGAGCCGACGTGATCGTCCTGGGCTTCAATGCATGGCCAACGTCGGTCACCGAGTTCCAGGTCAACTACTCGATCGATACACGGGATGCGGCGTTCGACCACCATCAGCTGCTCGTGAACTTCCAGTTCGGCTTCTGACGACGATGGCGGAATACGACTCATGACAGCAATGCGGGAGGTCTTCAGGTTGATGCGGATTGGTTGGATGGTGTGGGCGGCATCACTCGGCGTGCTACTGCTCGCGTCGCCAGCTGTACTTCCGGCCCAACAGGACCCCACGCAGTTGGACACCGCGGCCGTGCTAGCGCCCGATCGCACGTCCGTGGTGTTCCGGGGAGATACCTTATTCCAGCTCTATGGTGTGCTAGGGCCCTTCAGCGCCCAGGAACGTGCGCGTGCCGTGGAGCGGCGCATCCGGCTGATCGCCGAGGACCCTCTGCTCACCGCCGACAAGATCGTGGTGAGCGACACCCTCGGCGCCGTGGACATCCGGCTCGACACGCTGGTGATCATGACGGTGACCGAGCGGGACGCGGCCGAAGCGGGGCTCGGGCGTCAGGAGTTGGCAGACCTGTACGCCGAACGGATCCGCGCTGCGGTACGCAGCCGCCATGGTGCGGCCAATCTCCGCACCATCATCGTCGGTGCAGGCCTCACCCTGCTGACGCTCCTGGCGCTCGTCGCAGTCCTTCTGCTGCTCAACAGAGCCTTTCCCATCCTCTACCGCTTCATCGAGCGGGGGCAGGGGCGGTGGATCCGCTCGATCCGGTTGCAGCGGCTGGTGCTGCTCCCCGCGGCGCAGGCCACACACTTCCTACTCTTCGCCGCCCGGGTGGGGCGGATTGTCACGTTCGGCCTGGTGATCTACCTGTTCCTGCCGGCCGTCTTCAGCTTCTTCCCATGGACCCGTGGGATGGGGCGCACGCTGTTCAACTGGACACTCACGCCGTTGACGCGGGTGTGGACGGCATTGGTGGATTACCTTCCCAACCTCTTCACCATCGCCGTGCTGGTGGTGGTGTTCTACTATCTCCTCAAGTTCATCCGCTTCCTGTTCGCCGGCCTCGAGACGGGGACGGTGACATTTCGCGGTTTCCACCGCGACTGGGCGACCCCCACCTACAAGATCGTCCGGTTCATGGTGATCGTATTCGCTGCCGTGGTCATCTTTCCATACCTACCCGGCTCACAGACTCCCGCCTTCCGAGGAATCTCGCTCTTCCTCGGCGTGCTCGTCTCGTTCGGATCGTCGGCTGCGATCGCCAACGTTGTCGCCGGCACCGTGATGACCTACATGCGGCCGTTCCAAATGGGGGATCGAGTGAAGATTGCCGACACCGAGGGCGATGTGATCGAGAAGACCCTGCTGGTGACGCGCGTTCGCACGCCGAAGCACGTCGAGGTCACAATTCCTAACGCCATGGTGCTCGCGAGTCACATCATCAACTACTCTGCTGCCGCTGCGGAGGGGGGCGTGATCCTGCACACCACGGTCACGATCGGGTACGACACGCCGTGGCGTCAGGTGCAGGAGCTCTTGCTGGCGGCGGCGGAGAAGACGGACGGCCTGCTTTCGACACCCGCGCCCTTCATGCTGCAGACGGCGCTCCACGACTTCTACGTGAGCTACCAGCTGAACGCGTACACTGACAAGCCGAGTGAGATGGCCGGTCTGTACTCGGCGATGCACGCGAACATCCAGGATGAGTTCCAGCGGGCGGGGATACAGATCATGTCACCCAACTACGTGGCGGACACCGAGCACCCGAAGATCCCTCCGGCGTTCACGCCGGGTGCGCGTCCGACGGCGTAGCCGCGCGTCAGCGCGATGCGGCCTCGTAGGTCAGGCGGGACACGTCGCTGATGAGCGAGTCGGCAGCCGCGACATCATCGATGCCCCGTGTCAGCACGACGAGAACATATCGCCGGCCGTCAGGGAGGGTGACGATTCCACCGTCGTGCCGGATGCCCGAGATCCACCCCGTCTTGTGACCGACGCGGACGTCAGACGGCACCCCTGCCGGGATGCCCTCGTTGAACTCCTGCCGTTCCAGGATCGCGATCATCTCGCGGCACGACTCGGCGCTGGCCGCCGTGCCGTCGGCGATGGCCGTGAATATGACGCCAAGATCCCGAGCCGTCGTGGTGTTGCTGAGACCCGCCTCGTAGGCCTTGATGTCCTCCACGCCGCGCAGCACCGCAATGGAGTCTGCGCCGAGCTCGCGCATCGTCGCTTGGACCCGACCGGGACCGACCAACTCGACGAGCATGTTCGTGGCGAGATTGCTCGACACCGTGATCATGCGCTCGGCAAGTGACGAGATAGACTCGCGCTCGCCAATCCGAGCGTACAGCACAGTGTCGGCGTCGTCGGGGGCATCGAGGTCGAAGGTCGAGCTGTCGACGATCGATCTGAAGGTCTTGGTGACCTTCAGACTGTCGTCCAATCTGAGTCGCCCGGCCTCGTGATCGCGGAAGAGCTGGATCAGCACCGGGACCTTCATCATGCTGGCGGCGTGCATTCGCGCATCGGCGTCGAACAGGAGTGAATCACCGGACGCCAGATCCTTGAAATAGACGCCGACCGTTTCGGCCCCACTCGTCGCCACGCGGCGCTCGATCGCGGTATGTAGGGGGGCGGGCCTGGACTCACCACAGCCCGTCACAAGGAGGGTGGCGGCGACGGCGAACAGGCTACGTGGCATCGCATCGGTCATCGGTCCGGCCGTAAAGGCGGTTCATGCATTGGCAACATGCACGAAGAATATAGGAGCGCCGGCGAGGCTCCACGAGCGGTGGCACCGGCACGGCAGCGATCCTACCTTCCAAGGCACGGGGTTGATCATTGCTCCATCTGTCATGGGGTGATCGGGAGCCATGTCGCGACTGATAGAGCTCGAGTATCGGCGGCCGGGGAAGCCAGCCACCGTCTATCACGAGTGGCTGGTGCTCGACAGGCCGGACACCAAAGTGCTCCTACTCGAGCCGTACGAGGGCAAGATCGTGGCGGCCTCGGGTAGCGTGATTCAGGACACGGGCGCACCCATTGTGTGGTTCGTGTTCCCCGATCGTTGGCACGATATCGGCCGATTCCACCGCGCCGATGGATCGTTCACCGGCTGGTACACCAATCTCTGCTTGCCTCACGAGTTCCACGGCGATCGCTGGATTGGTCACGATCTGTTTCTCGATCTGTGGCAGCCCGTCGACGGTGCCCCCCTTTGGCTCGACGAGGACGAACTGGCAAGCGCAGCGGCTCGTGGGCTTCTGGACGGTCCGACGCTGCGGCGGCTTCGCAACGAGCGGACCATCATCGAGCTCGCGCTGCGGGATGGCGTCTGGCCACCCCCCGTTGCTCGTGACATCGATCTCAGTCTCGCGCGCACCCTGAAGTCGGCCTGACCCTTCCTCGGCACGGCACGCAATCGCATACCGATGCGCGATTGCGGTTGCAGAGCGATGAGGCAGACCGGGTAGCATGGTTCGGACTTCTCACATCGAGCCATGTTGCTGGACACCCTGCGCACCGCCCGGACGACGGCCGACGTTACCCGACTCTTCGTACAGCTCGGATATCGCCCGGCCAACACGCCCTACGGAAGCAAGGCGGTCGTCGCGGCGCGCTGGCGCGGCTTTCTCATCGTCGCGCAGGCCGGTCCCGATCCGCGTGAGCGGGCCCGGGCACTGGCGCGTCAGTTGGGGGCAGCGGGCGAGCGCGGTCTCGGAGTAGGCGTTGGGCCCGGTGGGATCGCCATCGCCGCCCCCCGACCCGGCACGGCGGAGGCTACTCGGGCAATCCTATTCGACGCGCAACTGCCTGGATCTGTCGCGACGGCACAGGTCACGGCACTCGCTCCTCGGAACGCTCGGTCCGCTCTCCATCTCAGCCTGCACGTCGCCGACGTGCTCTCGATCGAGGCGGTCAGTAACCGGTTCTTCAGGGGATTCCGTCGGATCTGGGCGCGAATGGCTGAGGCGCTGCCGTCCGGCGTAGCGGTCGGACAGCGTCGCCTCGTCGCGCTGCACAGCCTGCTTCGCATGCTGTTTCTCTACTTCGTTCAGGCAAAGGGCTGGCTCGCCGGCGACCCATGCTACCTGCGGTCATTGCTGGACCGGACAATCGCGAGCGGAGGCGACTTCCATCGTCGAGCCTTGGATCCGCTGTTCTTCGGCACGCTCAACGTGCCGCTGGACGCGCGGCAGGCTCCAGTCGGCATCGACATCCCCTATCTGAACGGAGGTCTCTTCCGCCGCCACCCGGTCGAGCGTCGCCTAGCTCTCACGCACTTTCCGGACGACCTGTGGATCGACGCCTTCGAGCAGCTGTTCGACCGCTACCACTTCTGCGTCCATGAAGCACGGCGGGTCGACGCCGTGGCGCCCGACATGCTCGGACATGTGTTCGAGCGCCTGATGGACGTGGACGAGCGCTCGAAGACCGGAAGCTTCTTCACGCCGGAGGACATTGTCCGCGGCGTGGTCCGCGAGGCGCTCATCGCTGCCCTCTCCGGCCCCGGTCGACTGGCACCCACAGAAGCTGCACAGGTGATGGATCGAGGGCCGCTCACCGCCGAGCAGAGAACCCGGGCAGGAGCAGTCGTGGCTCGGCTGCGTATTCTCGATCCTGCCGTCGGTAGCGGTGCCTTTCTGCTGGGAGCGCTCGAAGCCCTTACGGACATCGGCATGCACCTCACGCCGGGCACGATCGAGCGGCGCTGGACGCTTCGACGACGTCTGCTGCGGGACAATCTATTCGGGATCGATCTCAATCCGATCGCCGTTCGGCTCGCCGAACTGCGGCTGTGGCTCGCCGTCGTCGCCGACGATCCGTCAACCACTGTGCCGGCAATCGCGCCGCTGCCAAACCTCGACGGCGTCATCCGCCAGGGAAACACACTGCTCGATCCGCTCGGGGCCGCGCGGGCACACGCCGTGTTTCCGGCCGCTGCAACAGCGGCACTGACTCGGCGCGTGGCGGAGACCCGCATACGGCTTTTCGACGCACGGGGACCGGAGGTACGTACCCTCAACGAGGATCTGCGACAGCACGAGCGCACGCTCGGTCGAGAGCTCCTCGTTCGGGCTACCCGATCATGCACGTCCGCGATCGCCGACCTCGAAGCTGCTGCGGAGAGCCGAGATCTCTTTGGTGAGCGGAACCGGCTACTTCCTGCCCAGCGGGCGAGACTGCGCGCACTCCGTGATGATCTTGGCGCGCTGGAACGGGCGACTGCATCGCTCGACGACGGGGGCGTGCCGTTCTTCTCCTTCGAGATCCACGTCCCTGACGTGCTCAAGGCCGGGGGGTTCGACCTCGTCATCGGTAATCCGCCTTGGGTCCGGGCTGAGCGGATCGCACCACGCGACCGGGCCGAGCTGCGGCAGCGCTTCCGTCTCTGGCGTGCGAGTGACAACCGAGGCTTCCGGCATCTACCGGATCTCGCGGTGGCATTCGTGGAGCGCGCATTGGAGCTCGTGTCGTCAGGCGGTGTTGTTGCCCTGCTACTCCCGAGCAAGGTGGCATCGGCCGACTATGCGTCAGAGCTACGTCGGCATCTCGCGACCAGCGTCACGATCACCTCGTTGCACCGGATCCCGGACCAGGAGGCCACCGGGTTCGGCGCGACGACGTATCCGCTGGCCTTGATCGCCCGTGCTGCCCCGCCGGACCCCAGTCACGCCGTCCGGCTCGATCTCGGTTCCGCCGAGTGCCTGTCGCAGCACCAGCCGCACCTCGGGGTCAAGACGGGGGTGGACGGTCTGCTGGTGGGCGAGCCCCTGGAAACGGCCGGTCGCACCATGCGCGTGCGCAGCCTCCTCGGCGGCACGGTCACGCTGGAGCGCCAGGTCCTGCGTCCAGCCGTGCGCGGACGCGACGTGCGACCGTTTGCCGTTGCTGCCAACCGTGTCGTTTTCTGGGCCTATCAGCGGTCGGGCATAGCTCGCCAAACCCTTCCCGCTCGAGCGGCGGCCTTCATAGCCCGGCACGCTGAGATACTTGCCGCCCGAGTGGACTATCGGGGCGGGCCATTGTGGGCGCTCTTCCGCACGGAGCCGGCGCTGTGCGACCATCGCGTGGTATGGCGTGACATCGCCCGTCGCCCGACCGCTGCCGTGGTCGACGAGCTGAAAGCAACAGCCATCCCGCTGAACAGCTGCTACGTCGCGTCGTTCCCGGATCGGATGACCGCGCTCGCCGCATCTGCGGTCCTGAATTCCTGCTGGGCGGCCGCGCTGATCCGTGTCACTGCCGATGAAGCCCGCGGAGGATATCGCCGATGCAATGCGCGCGCGATCGGCACGGTTCCCCTGCCTCGCAGTAGCAGCGCCCTGCGGTCGCTCGCCGAGCTCGCGCGTGAAGCCCATCACGCATCCAGCCTTGCCCATGCAGATCTCGACGCATCCGTCGCGGAAGCGCTTGGCCTTCCCGGGCCCGTACAAGCACAGCTCCGCGCTCTCGTCCCCTATTCCCGCTGAGGCGCTGGACGTGGTCCGCGAGCCACTCGCGTGGACGCTTGCCAGCCTCGAGCCGCGACCTCGGCCCGAAGTTCACGCGCTCCTCGTGCGCTGCGAGCGTGGCACATGGCTCGACAGCTGGAAACCGCCCTCGTGGCTGCTCCCTCATCAGGTCGCCGCGGCGCGGCGGCTGGCGGCGTCCCTCCAGACCTTTGGTGGCGCGCTGCTCGCCGACGCGGTTGGCATGGGCAAGACGTACGTCGCGCTCGCAGTTGCCGGCCGGTATCCCCGCGTCACCGCGGTGGTCCCGGCGTGTCTTCTGTCGCAATGGAGCCGTGTGTCCGGCGACGTAGCAGTACAGCTCACCACCGTATCGCACGAGTTGCTCAGTCGGGGTGGGCGGATTCCAGCGAGCGATCTCGTCATCATTGATGAAGCGCACCGACTGCGAAATCCGGCCACGATTCGCTACGACCGATGTGCCCGCACGCTCGGCGGCGCTCGCGTGCTGCTCCTGACGGCTACGCCCGTCGTCAATGGCGTGCGTGATCTCCTCAGCCTCCTGCGCCTCTTTCTCCCCAACAGCGGTCTTGCGTTTCTGGGAGTGCCGACGCTGGCTCTGCACGACGACCAGGCTCACGCAGGACGGCTGGCGCAGGCACTGACCCGACTGACGGTCGCGCGACCAGCCGAGGTCCTCGCCGACACCGGACTCCCGCTACCTGCGATACGAGATGGAGCCGTGATTCGGGCCGCGACGGCCCCCGGCGCTGCAATGGCCATGCTCGAGAGTGCGTTGGACGAGCTGACATTTCCCGGAGTTCCGCGCGGCACCGTACACCTGCTCCGCGCGCACGTGTGGCATCGGCTGGCGTCGTCCAGCTCAGCCCTTCGCGAGACGCTCCGCCGCCACCTCGCCTACACCGATCGCGCCCTGACGGTCGGTGACGCCCCTCCCAGGCGCCGGGCCCTTCGATTCCTGCTCGGTCCGGGCGACGATCTGCAACTCGAGCTGGCCGGACTGCTGACCCGGTCGGACGGCCCGGCGGTGGTGGCTGCCGATCTCGCCGCGGAGCGGGAGCGCCTCCTGTCGCTCCTGCACCGGCTGCCACGTGGAGGAGGAAGTCCCAAGAGCCGTCGGCTCGCCGCACTCCTCGGCGCGCCGCCGCGACGCACCATCGTGTTCTGCGGCTCCGGAGCGACCGCCCATGAGCTGGCACACGATCTCGCCTGGAGACGGCTTGCGGTCGTAGCCGGTGGGAAAGCGAAGATCGCGTCGGGTCCGGTGGCATTGGAGACCGCGCTGGATCTATTCGCACCGGTCGCCCGACGGTCCCGTCGCGTGGCGGACGGTCGTCACCAGATCGACCTGCTGATCGCAACCGATCTGGTATCGGAGGGGCTCGACCTGCAAGACGCCGACACGGTGATCCACTACGATCTCCCGTGGACGCCTGTTCGCGTGGCGCAGCGGATTGGCCGGATCGCACGGCTCGGCTCGGCCCACTCGGTCGCCGACGTTCACTGGTTCGCACCGCCCGCGAGCGTCGAGCGCAGACTGCGGCTGGAGCGACGGCTCGCGCGGAAGGTGGCCGTGCAGCTGGCACTCGCGGTTCCGAGTACCAGCGCGCCTGGTCGCGCGCGTCTCGTGAACGCGACCCTGGCAGCGCGCGAGATCCTCTGCGCTGCCGCACCGTCTGCCGGCGGCGGGGGGGCCAAGGATGAGCCGCCCGCCCTCGCCATCGTACGGGGGCCCCCCGTGCTGGCGGCGGGTGTCCGCTGGACCATCGCAACCGGGGCGGTGGACGAGCTCCTTCTGATCGGCGAATCGCCTCCCCGACTGATCGAGAACCACGGCACGGTCGCAGCAGTGCTCGAGCAGCTGCGGCACGCGCCCCCGTCTTCCAGTCGCCTTCCATCTGCGCTGCGGGAGGAATTGCTGGTAGTCCTGCGCCGGCGGCTGCGTGCGGCAGCCTGGCCCGATCCGGGCCCCACGGTCCGGCGGCTCAAGCGGGACGTCATTGCACTTGGGCACGCCGCCGGGAAGCGGCGCGATGCACAGCGGCTGGAGTTGTTGAACGAGGTGCTCGACCGGCTTCAGACTGGTCAGCGAGTCGGCGCCATCCGGATGCTGGAGGCGATAATCGCTGACGGCGGAAACGCGGACGCGCTCGGTGCGTGGCTGGGATTGTGCCCGTCAGCGGACGCTGCACTTCCTGTCGTTCGCGTGCTGGCTGTCCTCGCGGGAGACGGGTCCGAGCCGAGGGCCGAGGGGGCTACTACCGCATGACGACGTGCAGCAACAGATAGCAGATGCCCCCGATGCCGGCCGACGCCGGGATCGTGAGGATCCAGGCCCACACGATGCGGCTGGCAAGACCCCATCGCACCGACGAGAGTCGCTGCGCCGAGCCAACGCCGACGATGGCTCCCGTAATCACGTGTGTAGTGCTCACCGGAATGCCGAGCCACGAGGCGAGGAACACCGACAGGGCCCCACCGGTCTCCGCACAGAACCCGTGCACTGGTTTCAGCCTTGTGAGCCGCGATCCCATCGTCTTCACGATACGCCAGCCGCCGGCCATCGTGCCGAGCGCGATTGCGGCGTGAGCAGACAGGATGACCCAGGTCGGGATCTCCGTGGGCGTGTCCAGTCGAAACGCAGCGATGGGGAAGTCCTGAAACAGCTCTCGCGAGGCGAACAGCAGTCCGACGATGATGCCCATTGTCTTCTGGGCGTCGTTGGTACCGTGACTCAAGCTGTAGGCCGCGGCGGAGACAAGCTGGAACCGGCGGAAGTACTTGTCGATCGAGCGCGGGCTGGCGCCCCGGAAGGTCCATGCGGTGGCCACCATCAGGCTCATACCGAGAAACATGCCGAGAATGGGGGCCACGACGATGAACAGGATCGGCATGATCCAGCCACCGAGGATCAGCGCGTGCACGCCGGCTTTCGCCACGGCCGCCCCGCCGTACCCGCCAATCAGCGCGTGCGAGGAACTCGAGGGAATGCCGAAGTACCAGGTTGCGAGATCCCACAGGATCGCGCCGATGAGCCCGGCGAGGACCACCAGCGGGTCGACGATGGCGATGTCGATCAGACCGCTGCCAATGGTCTTCGCCACCGCGGTGCCGAAGCCGAAGGCGGCGACGAAGTTGAAAAACGCCGCCCAGACCACCGCCGCGACCGGTGAGAGTACACGAGTCGAGACGATGGTAGCGATGCTGTTGGCGCTGTCGTGAAAGCCGTTGATGAAGTCGAAGATGAGCGCGACCGAGACGATCGCGAGAACGAACCAGACCGACTCGAGCATCAGGCGTTCTTCAGCACGATCGACTGCAGGTCGTTCGCGACATCCTCCGTGTCATCGATGGCAGCCTCGAGCTTGTCGTAGATCTCCTTCCACTTGATGAGGGCGATGGGATCCTTCTCCTCGTCGAACAGCTTGCCCAGCATCGCGTGGTAGATCGCGTCGCCGACCTCCTCCAACCGCTTGGCCTCGATGCAGTGGTCGATGATGTGGTCCCTGGTCTTGAACTTGGCCATTGCCGTCGCGATCTCGGCAGTGATCTGCCGCAGGACCTCGCACAGGTCGCGAATGCCCTGCGGGGCCGCCCCGAGGCGGAAGATCTCCGCTCGTCGGGCAATCGCATCGATCCTGTCGATGACGTCGTCGAGGTCCGACGAGAGCAGATGGATGTCCTCGCGGTCGATCGGCGTGATGAAGGTGCGGTCGAGACGATTCACCACCTCGTGGGTGAGCTCGTCTGCTTCGTGCTCGAGACGCTTCACCTGCTCGACCCAGTACGACACCCGGCCACCGTCACCGGAGAACAACTGAAAGAGATGGTCCGCCGCCGTGTGCGACCGATTGGCGACCTCGACGAAGAGACTGAAGAAGTCCTCGTTGCGAGGGAGTAAACGGAACTTCACGGGCGGCGTGCCATCAATCGTCGTTCGGGTCCAGGGGCGCGAGCTCCTTCTCGTCGTAGTAGTCGAGCTTGTGCAGCGGCATCACGACGCTCGAGAGGACGTTCAAGACGTGCGCGCCAATGCGCTTGTAGTAGCGGGCCCCGAGCACTGTGGCGGTTGTCAGGTCCGCCGGGTAGGTGCCGCGGGCGATCCGAAGAATGAGCGCCTCACACCGATGGGTCAGGTCCCGGCCCTGGCGGATCAACTCCATCGCACGCTCGCGATCGGACGACGTAAAGACCTGGGCGGTAGCCGCGAAGGCGGTCTCGACCCCGGCCCGGATCTCCTTCAGCTCCGTCACGATGTCGTCATCCGGCAGCGGCTGCTGGTTGAGCTCCGGAGCTTCTGCCAGATTCTTCGCGTAATCGCCGATTCGCTCGACGTCCTTCACCAGACTCATGAGCAGCAGACAGTACGGGAGCGACGCCGTGTTGCCTCGGATGGAGAGGTGTGCAATGACCAGCTTTCGGATCGTGCGCTCCAGCTTGTTCACCTGCACGTCCGCCTTGTAGATCCTGGTCCGCCCCTCGGGCTCAGGATCCATGCGGAAGTAGATGTCCCCCGCCTGCAGCGTCATCTGCTGCGCCAGGTTCAGCATCTCGGCGAACCGCTTGCCCATGAGGCTCAGGGGCTCGTCGGATCGGAAGATGCTCAGCAGTTCCCGTAGCATTGAAGGCCTCCGCGCCTACTGCACCAGCCTGTTCAGCAGCGCGAACAGGGCCGGCAGTCCGTAGAACAGGATCGCGACGTACGCAAGCGCGAGCACCCGCGAGCGGACCGCCACATCGGCGAGCTTCCGCGCGGCCGTAAGTGGCGCCCTGCGTATCGCGCCTACCGGGTAGATCAGCAGCATACCCGAGAGATTGAAGAGCAGGTGGACCAGGGCGATCGTGACCCCGGCACGGGCATTCACGCCGGTGGCGGCGAGCGCCGCCATCAGCGCCGTCACCGTCGTCCCGATGTTCGCCCCGATCGTGATCGGGAATGCCTGCTCGAGCGTGAGCAGACCGGCGCCCGCCAGTGGCACGAGCAGCGAGGTCGTGATCGAGCTCGACTGCACCAACACCGTCGCCAGGATCCCGACCAGAATCGCATAGAGCGTCGACCGGTGCAGCCCGCGGGAAACGATCACCTCGACCCGGGAGTGCATGGCGGTCCGCATGACGCGCACGAGCAGCATGAGAGCGGTGAAGATCATGGTCCCGCTCAGCAGGATCATCACGATGGCCGCGAGCTGCCCCGAGCCAAACACCGCCTCGATTGTCTGTTTGATTGGCTGGAGGGCCGCTTTCAACAGCCCCTTGATCGGACTGTCGTACTCCACCCCACCGACACCGGTGAGCAGCGCGGACAACTCTGTCGCGAAATAGCGGAGGTACCCGGTCAAGAGCTCCAGGGGAAGGAGAACGACCACCGCGATGTAGTTGAAGAAATCGTGGCACGTCGCCACCGCAAAGGCGCGACGAAATTCCTCCTTCCGGCCCATATGGGCGAGGGACACGATGGTGTTCGTCACCGTGGTACCGATGTTCGCGCCCATGATCATTGGGACCGCGTTGGCAATCGGCAGCGGGTTGTCCGGAGCGGCGACGAACCCGACGATGAGCGACGTGGTGACCGACGAGCTCTGGACGAGCGTCGTCGCCAAGAGGCCCACCATGAGCCCCATGAAGGGATTGCGCGTGGCCGTGAAGAACGTGTCGAGCAGGTCGTTGCCCAGGGACTTGAAACCGTCTCCCAGGCCGTTCACCCCCAGGAGGAAGACGAACAACAGCAGCAGGACGGCGAGGACGCGGAGGAACGGATGACGGTGTGCACCCGCCGGGCTCGGAGACAAGCTGGCCTGCAAGAGGGATCCCTGGGGTTCGGGTTCGCGCGACGTGGTCATTCTGTTACCGAGCGCTGGCAATCTCGTTACTCGTCTGTGACATGGCAAGGCAACGGCCCTCCCCCGTGTAACGACACGCCGCGGCGTGGCCGTTCCGGGCACGTAACCGAGAGTAGGGAGTTGCCCCGTACGATCTTCGGGTTATATTCGGCTTATGGATGCCGAACAAAACCCGAAAGAACTTCCTGTCGTGTCGACACAAGTCATTTCAAATAAATGGCTTGAACGATTTCCCCCTGCGGCGACAATAGTAGCGGCACGCCAGCGTGCACGGTGCCCGGAGTGCAGCTCTCGACTCGTGCGGGCGTCGGCGTGTGCCTTCTGCCCGGCGTGCGGATGGAGCGCCTGCGGATGACCGAGTTGTTTCCGACCCTGGAGTCGGCTTCGGGCACCCGTTCCCTTGCCGTGCTCGAAGAGCGGCGGCGTGGCACAAGGTTTTTCGAACTCCCCGTACGGTCGATCATCAACGCTCCCGAATCCACGGGCATGGGGTTCTGGTCGATCAATCCGTACGTGGGCTGCGAGTATGGCTGTACCTACTGCTATGCCCGCTTCGCCCATCGGTACGTCGTGCAGCGTGCCCGGGACGACGAGCGCCTGCCCGATCGGGGCTTTGACGATCACGACGCCGCGACTCCTCTGGAGCCGTTCGAGCACCGCATCTTCGTCAAAACCCGGCACACGGTGCTGGCTGCGCTCGAGCGTGACCTGCGGCTCGTGCATCGCCGCACTGAGCGAGACGGCACGCAGAGCCTGCTGATCGGCACCGGCACCGACCCGTACCAACCTGCCGAGCGGCAGTATCAGCTGACGCGCGCCGTGCTCAACCGGCTCCTGCGGGAGCGGGGCATGCGCATCGGGATCATCACCAAGAGCCCCCTCGTCGTTCGCGATGTCGAGTTCCTCTCCCGGCTCACACGTCGGCACGAGGTCTCGGCGTATATCTCGCTCGTGAGTGCCGACCCGCACATCACCGAGCGATTCGAGGCACGCTCACCGGTTCCTCATGCGCGCCTGCGCGCACTCGGGCGGTTGCGGGCGGCCGGTATTCGGGCGGGGCTCATCGTTGCTCCCGTGCTTCCTGGCATCTCCGACACCAACAGGCAATTACACACCCTGATGCAGGCGGCCCGGGAAGCCGACGCGCAGTTCGTCTTTCCCAGCTCCCTGCGTCTGTACGCTGCGGTGCGGCGGCGGACACTGGCAGTCCTGGAGCGTCACTACCCCCACCTCGTGCTGCGGTACCAGGCGGCCTACCGCCAGGGGTCCGACGCACCGCTCGGGTATCGTGCGGCCCTCATCCGCCGGTTCGAACGCGTCGCCGCAGCGTACGGCATCCCCACCGCCGATGGATCCAGGGAGCAGCCGCGTGGCCGGCCGGCGCACACCGACACCCAGTTG
>JBDHDN010000170.1:0-8017 GCA_039591485.1 Gemmatimonadota bacterium | reverse complement strand
GTACCGCCAGAACCGAGGTCGGGCTCGCTCTTCGTCCGTGGGTGGACCGAGCGCGAAGGATTCCACCCCGCGCGCATCCAGCCATGAGAGCAGCGCATTGAGGGCAGAGACTTTGCCCAGCTCATCGCCGCCACCGATGTGCACCGCCGCGGCGAGGCCGGACGCTGCGAGCTCCCGCTGGAAGGCCAGGAGATCCTCGCGCACCTTCGGGACCTCGCGCTGGTAGGCTTCCTTGTCGATCCGGCTGCCGACTTCCGCCGCCTCGAACATCGATCTCCTCCGATCGCAGCACCGGCACTCCTGTGAGATACTACCGCGTCGTCCCGCCCGCCACACCGTGGGACAGGACCGCGCCGAGAACGCAGCGAGGGCTCCGGATCGGACGATCCGGAGCCCTCGAGCTGCCCCCGTGGGCGCGATCAGGCCGCGACGTTCACCATGTCGAAGATCGGCAGGTACATGGACACGATCATGCCGCCGACGATGACGCCGAGGACGACGATCATGACCGGCTCCATGAGCGAGAGCAGCGCCGCCACGGCCGCGTCCACCTCTTCATCGTAGAAGTCGGCGATCTTCGTGAGCATTTCGTCGAGCCCACCGGTGGCCTCGCCGACCGAGATCATCGACGTCACCATCGGCGGGAACACACCCGACTTCTCGAGCGGTGCAGCCACGGTCTCGCCGCCGGCGATCGAGCCGCGTGACTCCATCACCGCGTCGTGGACCACACGGTTGCCTGCGGTCCGGGCCGTGATCTCGAGCCCGTCGAGGATCGACACGCCGGACGAGAGCAGCGTGCCAAGCGTTCGCGTGAAGCGGGACACCGCCGACTTGCGGAGCACGTCGCCCAGGACCGGCAGGCGCAGCAGCGCACGGTCGATGACGAGCTTGCCGCTCTCCGTCCGGTAGTACTGACGGACGAGGAAGGCGAGCGCGAGGAGGCCGAGGACCATGGCCCACCAGTAGTTCTGCAGCATCTGGCTGAGGAAGATCACGAACCGCGTGGGTGCCGGCAGAGGCACGCCGGCCTCCGAGAACATCTGCTCGAACGTCGGGATCACGAACAACAGGAGCACGGCGACCGCGATGACCGCGACGGACAAGATCACGCCGGGATAGATCATCGCGCCCTTCACTTTACGGATGATGGCGTCGTTCTTCTCGAGAAACGTCGCGAGCCGCAGGAGAATCGTGTCGAGGATACCGCCCGCCTCGCCGGCAGCCACCATGTTCACGTAGAGCGCGCTAAACGCATTGCGGTGCTTGTCGAGCGCGTCGGCCAGCGTGTGGCCGCTCTCCACGTCGTACAAGACCTGTCGGGTCACTGCGGAGAGTGACTTGTTCTCGGTCTGCTGGGCAAGAATGTCGAGCGACTGGACGAGTGGCAGACCGGCGTTGATCATCGTGGCGAACTGCCGCGTGAATACCACCACGTCCCGGGTCGGGACACGACCGGTCCGCTTCTTCTTCTGCTGCTCCCGCACGCGGACGACCATCATGCGGTTGCGGCGCAGATGCTCGCGAACGGCATCGACCGAGGGAAGCTCCAAGGTACCCCTGGTCTCTTGCCCCGTGACGGTGCGCGCCGTGTACTCGAATGTCGGCATAAGTGATTATCTCCGCGTGGTTACCGACGACCGGCCGCCGCCCCTTCCTCACCGGGAAGGGGCTCGCCGATCGCCCGCCGGAACTCGTTTTGGTCCGGCGCGACCCGCAGGCACTCCTCGAGCGAGACCTGGCGGGTCATATAAAGCTGATAGAGAGCATCGGTCAGCGTCTGCATGCCGTGCTTCTTCCCGGCCTGCATCGATGACTGGATCTGATGGACCTTGTCGTCTCGGATCAGGGCCCGGATCGCCGGCGTCGCCACCATGATCTCGCAGGCCATCACCCGCCCCTTGCTCGCCGCCCGAGGCAGCAGGATCTGCGTGATCACGCCCTCGACCACGAAGGCGAGCTGCGCCCGCACCTGCGACTGCTGATGGGACGGAAACACGTCGATGATGCGATTGATGCTCTCCGCGGCGG
Organism: Gemmatimonadota bacterium; assembly: GCA_039591485.1. Lineage (GTDB taxonomy): Bacteria > Gemmatimonadota > Gemmatimonadetes > Gemmatimonadales > GWC2-71-9 > JAOTVV01. The sequence continues at coordinate 5,986 of JBDHDN010000170.1, read as the reverse complement.
AGTTCGTGTGCAGGGTGGCAAAGGCCAGATGCCCCGTCTCCGCAATGGTGAGGGCCGCCTGAATGGTCTCGAGATCGCGCATCTCGCCCACCAGCACGACGTCGGGGTCCTGCCGCAGCGCATACTTCAGGGCGCTGGCGAAGGAGCGCGTGTCGGTCCCGACCTCACGTTGGTTGACGATGCACCCTTGATGCCGGTGGATGAACTCGATCGGATCCTCGATCGTGATGATGTGCCCCCGGCGCTCCTTGTTGATCTTGTCCACCATCGCCGCGAGCGTCGTGGACTTGCCGGACCCCGTAGGACCCGTCACCAGCACGAGACCTCGCGGCCGCTCGGCGAAACGCTGGATGATACTCGGCAGCCCCAGCTCCTCGAACGTCTTCACGTTGAACGGGATCTGACGGATGACCATCGACACACAGCCGCGCTGCTTGAAGCAGTTGCCGCGGAACCGCGCGAGGTTCTGAATCCCGAAAGAGAAATCCAGCTCGTCCTCGGTCTCGAACCGTTTCTTCTGATTCTCCGTGAGGACGGAGTACGCGAGCGTGAGCGTGTCTTTGGGTGTCAGTGTGCGGTCGAACCGGGCATCTCGGATATCGCCGTCGACCCGCAACTTCGGGCGCTCACCCGCCGTGATGTGGAGGTCCGAGGCGTCCCGCTCGATCATCTCCTCCAGCAGCTGCCGGAGATTCAGCGACTCGCCCGCCGCGTGGCTCGGTCCCGTCATGTAGTCCCTATTCCGTCGCCGTTTCCTTGACGACTTCCTCGAGGGTCGTGATGCCCCGCTTGATCTTCTGCAGCCCATCCACACGGAGCGTGAGCATGCCTTCCTTGACCGCCTGGTCCCGCAGCTCTTCGGTCGATGCCCCTCGCAGTACCAGCCGGCGACACTCCGCAGACAGCGCCATGACTTCGAATAGTCCCTGGCGTCCCTTGTAGCCCGTCCCGGCACACGTGTCGCACCCTTCACCCTTGTAGAAGGTGATGCCCGACGCTTCCTGCTCCGGGAAGCCCAGCGCGGCCAACTCGTCGGGGGAGTAGCGGTGCTCCTGCTTGCACGTCTCGCAGATCCGCCTGACCAAGCGCTGCGCCACGATCAGGTTCACGGCGCTCGCGACGTTGAACGGCTCGATGCCCATGTCCACCAGCCGGGTGACGCTGGATGGTGCATCGTTCGTGTGCAGCGTCGACAGGACCAGGTGCCCCGTGAGCGCCGCCTTGATGGCGATCGAGCCCGTCTCCAGATCTCGGACCTCTCCGACCATGATGATGTTCGGGTCCTGCCGCAAGAACGCGCGCAACGCGGCCGCGAACGTCATCCCGATCTCACTGCGCACCAACACCTGATTGATCCCGTGGATGTTGTATTCCACCGGATCCTCGGCGGTCATGATGTTGACCTCCATGGTGTTGATGCGCGACAAGGCCGAATATAGGGTCGTCGTCTTGCCCGAGCCTGTGGGCCCCGTCACAAGCACCATCCCGTACGGATTCAGGATGGCGCGCATCAGATCCCGCTCCGCCTTCGGCTCGAACCCGAACTTGGTCAGGTCCAGCGTGAGATTCCCCTGGTCCAGGATCCGGAGCACGATCTTCTCGCCGAAGATCACCGGCAGCGTGGAGACCCGGAAATCGATCACCCGGTTCCCCATCTTCAACTTGACCCGCCCATCCTGAGGGATGCGCCGCTCGGCGATGTTCAGGTTGGACATGATCTTCACACGGCTCGTGAGCGCCGCCTTGAGCTTGATCGGCGGCTTCATTACCTCGAGCAGCGCTCCGTCGACCCGATAGCGCACACGGAGCTCGTGCTCGAACGGCTCGATGTGCACGTCGCTCGCGCCCCGTTTGACCGCGTCCGTCAGGATCCCGTTGATGAGCTTCACCACCGGCGCATCGTCGGCGACCTGGGTCGGGGTATCCTCGTCCTCCTCCTCCTCGATGACTTCGAAATCCTCGCCCTCGATGTCCTTGAGGAGCGTTTCCAGCTGCGCATCGGTCTGCTCGTAGTACCGTTCGATCGCCGTGCGCAGCGTGTACTCGCCGGCGATGACGGGGAAGATGTCGTACCGGGTGATGAACTTGAGGTCTTCGATGACGGTGACGTTGGTGGGCTCCGCCATCGCCACCGTGAGGGTGCGCCCCTCACGCTTGAGCGGCAGGACGTCGTGCCGCACCGCGATGTCGGGCGGTACCAGCTTCACGATCTTTTGATCGACCTCGAACCGGGAGAGATCGACCGCAGGTACCCGGTACTGCCGGGCCAGCATCTTGGTGATCTCGATCTCCTGCACCAGCCCCAGCTTCACGAGCACATAGCCGAGGCGCATCCCAGTCGCGCGCTGCTCCTCGAGCGCCTTCAGGAGCTGGTCACGCGTGATCAGCCCTTCGCGGACGAGCAGGTCACCCAGTCTTTCTGCACCTGCGGCGGCTGTTGCCATGCCAACTCAAGGGGAAGAGGCGAAGGACAGTCAACTCGTTTCGGCGCAAGCGGTAAGGTTATGGGTGCCGGTGGGGGTGTCAAGGGAGTTGCACGAGATCGCGAAGCCGTTCGACCGTGCGCGGGCCGATCCCAGGAACGCGCTGAAGGTCGTCCAGATGCCGAAACGGACCGTGCTGGAGCCGATTCGCCACGATCTCCGCCGCGCGCACGGAGCCGATACCGGGAAGCGTGGCGAGCTGCGCTGCGCTGGCCGTGTTCAGCCGGACACGCACTCGGCCGGCACCCACGCTCCGAGCCGGTACCCGGCCGGAGAAGGTGACGTTGCGGCCGATTGCCTCGAGCAGCACGGGTCCGATGCCGGCGACCCGATCGAGCTCCTCGAGGGAGCCGAACGCCCCCCGCTGCTCCCGGTCCGTCACGATGCGGCGCGCGAGTGCCGGGCCGATGCGCGGCAGCCGAGTCAACGCTTCGGCGTCGGCGCGATCGACGTCAACGCGCTCGCCCGGTGCGAGCGGTCGGGCGAGAAGCGCGGCGCGGGCGGCGAGGCTGTCAGCCCCTGGTCGAGCATCCGCAGCGGCGCGGAATCCGACGGCACCCGGGGCCTGGCCGCCGGCGAGCACCATCCGGACCGCGGCCCCGGCGAGCAGCAGTCCGAGCAACAGCGTGGCGGCACGATGGTCATCGCTCGACATAGGAACACGGTCGGCCTGAACGCGCCGTCGCGTGTAGTCCGATCCGTCCGGGAGGGCGCGGAAACGCGCGTCGTGGTCGAGCGTCCGCTAACGCACGAGCGCGAGCGCAACCTCTCCGACGACTTGGAAACTCTCGGCGCTCACCTTGTCGATGGTGTCGTCCGTCGTGTGCCAGGGGGGATAGTCGAAGTCGATCACGTCGATCGCCCGCACACCCGCCTCTTGCAGCGGCACGTGATCGTCGAGCACCGTGCTGCCCACCGTCGGCCGGAAGACGCGCTCGTATCCCAAATCAGCCGCCGTACGCCACACGCGATCGACCACCTCGGGGGCCTGCGCCACCGAGTACCCCTCCTGGTAGATGCGGAGGTCGCGGTCGCCGACCATGTCCCACACGACCGCGAACAGCGGCGGCGTGGCCGAATCCATGGTGCGCGCATAATGCCGGGATCCGATCAAGACGTCGTCGCCCTGCGAGAAGTCGCCGTAATCCTCACCGTCGACGAACAGGAGATCCACCCCGTACGCCGGCGGCTGCGCCTGGAGGGCGTCCGCAACCGCAAGCAGCAGCGCAACGCCGGACGCACCGTCGTTCGCACCCGGCACGGGCAGGCGCTGCTGTCCCAGGTTGGCGCTCCGATCGGCGCGCGGCCGCGTATCCCAGTGCGCGACGAACAGGATCCGCTCGCGTACCACCGGACGAAACCGGCCGACGAAGTTCCGCAGCACGAGGGTATCGCCACCGACGGTCACGTGCCTGAACGCCTGGACCTCGACCGAATCGACCCGCTCCCTAAGCTGCCGCTCGATCCAGTCTCCCGCTTGGCGGTGCCCTTCCGTATTCGGCACGCGTGGTCCGAACGCCAGCTGCGCCTCGACGTAGCCAAGTGCCGCTTGCCCGTCGAACGGCGGACGTTGCGCGCTGCTCCCACCGCACGCGAGCGCAGCCGACGCCAGCGCCGTCAGCAGGGGCCTCACCGGAGCTGCCCCGCCCGTAACGAGATATCGCCGAATACGGTGAACACGTACTGCCTCAGCTTCTGCGACACGTGCCGCTGCTCGTTCACAATGTAGCTGAACGTGAGACCTGCACGCAGCGTGGCACTGAACCCGGTATTCAGACGGATATCGAAGGCTTCACGCCAGCTGTCGGACACGACCCGACACTCCGCACTACCGGTACGCACGACGCACACGCCCAAGTTCGAGCGGCTGTAGTTCAGGCTCGTCTGTATGCGGTTTCGCAGTGCAAGGAAGCTCGCCGGGGGCCGGAAGGAGAAGTTGAGCGTGCCCCCCCACTCCTCCCGATCACTCTGCGTGACGTTGCCGGACGTGACGGCCTCCGTGCGGGACTTCGTGTACCTGCCAGTGGTTGTGATCCCACTCCACCAGCCCAGGGTGAGCGAGGGCGCCACCGTCCGTGAGTTGTTCTCCGTACGAACGGCTCCTACCTCGCCGCCCTCCTCGCTCCCACCGCCGAGGATGGGCTGCACCCGCGCCGTCAGCTGCTCACGGTACTGCGCCTGAGCCGTGATCGACGTGAGCACGGTGCGCACGGCGCCAGGAGGCGTATATCCCCAGGTGAGGCTAAACGACGGCCATTCGCGGGTCGACTGGCGGACTTCTGTTTGCTCGTCGCCTCGGCGCTGCCACGTGAGCGCGATCCGGTTTCTGTAGCTGCCTCGCAGCTGGAGGGCCAAGGGAAGCCGCAGCCCGCCCGTGCCAACCGTCGTCTTGATCTCACCGGCGGACGTCGCCGGAATCCCGTCCTGAAACCGGAAGTCATCGACACCACCCCAGCCGAGCTGATATCCGAATCCCGGGGTGAACGGCGTCCGGTCGAAACCGGAGGTCAGTTCGACCGTGTGCGAGAGGTCGGCCGGCAGGAAGATGCCAAACAAGTCGGCAACGATCCCCGAGTCCGAGCCGATGCCACTAGCCAAACGGGCCAGATCGACGGTCGCACCCAGTTCCTGGCGCCGCGAGTTGCCGACGCTTTCCGGAACGCGAAAGGCTCCTGCCGTGTCGCCCTCGACCCGGATCGGATCCTGACGGTTGGGATTCCGGTTGAAGTTGAACGCCGTGGACCAGACGAAACGGGGACGCAGCCACGAGCTGACGACCGGCTGCACGCTGAACAGCGTGGTGATGGTGCGTAGGCGCTCGAAACCGACGTCCCGGCCAACTAGGGACCGCCGCTCGAGCTCCAGCAGCCTACCGATCGTCGTCGAGTCGCCGTAATCCTGCAGATCCCTCGTGCTCGAGTAGTTGGCCGACAGGGTGAGGCTGTTGAACGGGCGCAGCTCGACCCCTGCCTGGTTCCGCCAGAGGTGTGAGATACTGGGCAGCGGCCGTATCGCCGAGTCCCCGTCCAACTCGACGGGTACACGGTAGAGTAGCCGGTCTGCGGCCGAGTAGCTCAGCGTTGAGCTGAACCGCCATTCCGCCGGGTTCCACCGCAGCCGCGACGCGCTGAGTGCCCGGCCGAACTCGCTCTCCGCAATCCAGTCGGGCAGGGAGTTCACGAGCCCTACCAAGAATCCCGGCGCCCCGGCGGTGGTGCGCGCGCCGGGCGAGTTACCATAGTCCAGCTGAAGTCGCCTGTTCTTGCTCGAGGTGGCGGCAAGTGACGACACGTTCTCAGCCTGCTCGGCACTCGCAGTCACCACCCACGGATCGAGGAAGTTGCGGACGAGAAAGCTGTTGCCGCGGCGCACCCGTCTCACCGAGATCCCGAGAGCGGTGGCAGCGCCGCCAGCTTTCCTGAGGTTCGTCAGGGCATCCGCCCGCACGTCGGTACGGTTCACGTAAAACGGATCGGCGCTGCTCCGGCTGTACTGCACCGTAA
>JBDHDN010000169.1:0-8816 GCA_039591485.1 Gemmatimonadota bacterium | reverse complement strand
GAGTACTTCGTCGTCGCCGTGGATATCAACGGGCTCGAGAGCCCGGGGAGCAATTCGATCGTCGTCGACGAGCGGCTGCGACTCGAGGCGCCGTCGTCGATTTCCAGCACGAGCTTGAACGGCGCGATCCACGTCGCCTGGTCCGACAACCCCTACGCGTCCGAGCCCGAGGCCTTCAAACAGTACCGCGTCTACAGCAGCAGCTACTCCCTCGATGACAATCTGTGTGGTGCGTCGTGGGTGCTGGAGGGCACGACGGTGTCACCGGAATTTCTGGTTGCCGCGTTGCAGAACGGCCTGTCCCGCTGCGTCGCCGTCTCCGCCGAGAGCATCGAGGGGTACGAGAGTCTGTGGTCGCCGATCCGCGCCGACACGCCCCGTCCGGACGCCCGCAACGTCGTGATGGCGGCGCTGGACGTCGACGTGGCGCTCGCCGGATTCCGCTTCTGGCAGGACACCAACGGTGACGGCATCGTCGGCGGACTCGAGCTGGGCCTCATCGGCAGCGGCAACCGGACCGATATCGATTTCCGGGTCACGCGCGACGTGAGCGGTGCCTTCTTCCTGAACCCGGTGCGGGCGGGGACGTCGATCCTGCGGTACGGCGACCAGCCGATCGAGGACCTGACCTCCATCGACTTCGCGCCGGTCGACGGGTACACCACAGCCGGACTCCAGGCGCTGCCGCGGTTCGGCTATGTCTTCGAGATGGACGGCGGCGACGGCTTCGCTCGCTACGGTGCCGTCCGCGTCACGCACGTCGGCCGAGATTACATCATCTTCGACTGGAGCTATCAGACGGATCCGGGCAATCCCGAACTTTCAGTCGGTGGTGGCGTCTTCACCGCGGCGCCTGAAGGGGTAGTCGTGAAGCGGCGGTAGGTGCTGGAACCGGAGAAACGTGAAAGGGAGACGGGGAGGAGTGCCGTTGAGTCTTGCGCCGTCGAGGGAGGGAGTGGTTGGTGCTCCTGCCTTCGGCGGCGCATCGTCTCACATGCAGCAGCTCAACTCCCTCGAGGCGTGGAAGGTAGCGACGGAACTTTCTCGCGGTGTCTATCGCTTCATGCTCGACTCCCGCTTGAAACGTCACTACCGTCTGATTGACCAGCTGCGCCAGGCTGCCGCATCAATCCCAGCGAGTAGTGGGGAAGGCTACTTGGGGACGACGGCGCAAGCGGATTCGCGCTCTTCGTATCTCGCTTGGATCCTGAGCTGAACTGCGGTCGCACCTGGAGTTGCTGAAGTCGGTTGAGCTTGTAGAGTGTGAAGATCTCGACCGCCTCGAGTGCGAACTCGATTGCCTCATCGGTCTGCTGGTCGGCCTACTGAAGAAGCTCGGTGCTCGAGCGCCGAGGCCGTCCCAGCGGTGCGCTGCTGCGCCGCCCCTGTCGTCCTTCCCTTCCTTTCCCTTTTCCCCGTTCCCCTTTCCCCCGCCTGCGCCTCCCCGACCTATATTTCCCATCAATGACCCAGGAATTCGTCATCGACGGCTCGTCACTTTCCGTCGGCGATCTCGTCTCCGTCGCCCGCTTGGCAGCTCCCGTAGATATCGACCCGGCTGCTGCGGACCGGGCGGATGCCTCGCGACGGACCGTCGAGCACCTGCTTGCCACAGGTGAGCCGCTGTACGGAGTGAATACCGGCTTCGGCAAGCTTGCCTCCGTGCGGATCGCGCCGGAGGATATCGAGCAGCTGCAGCGCAATCTCATTCTGAGCCACGTGGCCGGAGTGGGCGAGCCGCTGCCGGTCGAGGTCGTGCGTGCCGTCATGCTGCTTCGCGCCAACGTGCTCCTGCGTGAGACCTCCGGGGTCCGCTCGGCCGTGGTGCGGCACATCGTGGACATGCTAAACGCCGGGATTCACCCAGTCGTGCCGGAGCAGGGTAGCGTGGGCGCCAGCGGCGACCTTGCCCCGCTGGCTCATGTCGCGTGGGGAATGATGGGTGGAGGGGAGGTGGTGACCCACGGAGGCGGGCGCCGCTCGGCGACGGACGCACTCGCCGACGTCGGCCTCGAGCCGATCGTATTCGAGGCCAAGGAGGGGCTGGCCTTCATCAACGGCACGCAGGTGCAGACGGCGGCGCTGGCGCTCACGGTGAACGATGCCAGGAACCTGTGGCGCACGGCGCTCGGTGCCGCGGCGGCATCGCTCGAGGCGCTGCTCGGTACGCCCGTGCCCTTCGACGCGCGCATCCACGACGCCCGACCCCACGCAGGCCAGCTGGAGGCGGCCGCACTGCTGCGCGAGTTGCTCGATGGGAGTGAGATCCGCGAGTCCCATCGCAGGGACGATCCTCGCGTGCAGGATGCGTACAGCCTGCGTTGCACCCCGCAGGTATTGGGAAGCGTGGCCGATGCCATCGCGTTCGCGGCGCGCACGGTCGAAGTCGAGCTCAACGCATCGACCGACAACCCACTCGTGTTCGGCGAGGAGATCCTCTCCGGGGGGAACTTCCACGGCCAGCCGGTGGCGCTTGCGCTCGATGTCCTGGCGATCGCGCTCACGACGCTCGCGGGCATTTCGGAGCGTCGCATCGACCGACTGATGAACCCGGAGCTGTCACACGGGTTGCCACCTTTCCTCACCGCGGACGCCGGCCTCCACTCCGGCATGATGATGGTGCAGATCACCGCTGCGGCGCTCGTGGCGGAGTGCCGTACGCTCTGCACGGCGGCGAGCGTACAATCGATCCCGACGGACGCCCACCAGGAAGATATCGTACCCATGGGGATGGCTGCGGCATGGAAGGCCCGCCGCGTATTGGCCAATGCACAACGGGTAGTGGCAGCGGAGCTGCTCTCGGCGGCGCAGGGGCTGGAGTTCCGCGCGCCGCTCCGGCCGGGAGCCGGCGTGCGGCGCCTGTACGCCCGGGTACGCGAACTGGTTCCGGCCTTGGATGGGGATCGTCCCGTCGCGCCGGACATCGAGCGGGTGGCCCACGCGGTCGCCCGGGAGGCCCTGACATGACGACTGCACCCGACACGAGGACCGTGCGGGCGCCGCGCGGAACGTCGATATCGTGCCGCGGTTGGATTCAGGAAGCCGCGCTGCGGATGCTCATGAACAACCTCGACCCCGACGTAGCAGAGCGTCCGCACGAGCTGATCATCTATGGCGGGACCGGTAAGGCGGCGCGCAGCTGGGAGGCGTTCGATGCCATCGTGCGCTCGCTCCAGTCGCTCGGAAACGACGAGACGCTCCTGATCCAGTCCGGCAAGCCCGTCGGTGTGTTCCGCACACACGATGATGCACCGCGGGTGCTGATCGCGAACGCGAACCTCGTGGGCCGCTGGGCAACGTGGGAGCACTTCCGGGAGTTGGAACGCGCCGGGCTCATCATGTATGGTCAGATGACTGCGGGGAGCTGGATCTACATCGGGACGCAGGGCATTCTGCAGGGGACCTACGAGACCTTCGGATCCGTGGCGACCCGTCACTTTGGCGGCTCGCTCAAGGGGCGCATCGCCGTGACGGGTGGACTCGGTGGCATGGGGGGTGCCCAGCCGCTCGCGGCGACGATGAACGAAGGGGCGATCCTCGCCGTCGAGGTGGATCCCGACCGGATCAGGCGGCGGCTCGAGACGCGGTACCTCGACGTCATGACAGACTCCCTGGACGAGGCATGGTCGATCGTGACGGGTGCCCGCGACCGGGGCGATCCTGTCTCCGTTGGCCTGCTCGGTAACTGCGCGGATGTACTGCCGGAGATGGTGCGGCGCGGCTGGGTGCCCGACATCCTCACCGATCAGACGTCGGCACACGATCCGCTGAACGGCTACGTTCCTGCCGGCCTCTCTCTCGACGAGGCGGTGGAGCTGCGCGGGAAGGACCCTGAGGACTACCTGCGCCGCTCACGCGATTCGATTGCGGAGCACGTCCGGGCGATGCTTGCGCTCCATCGCAACGGCGCGGTCACGTTCGACTACGGCAACAACCTCCGCACGGAAGCGAAGGACCACGGCGTCGAGGACGCGTTCGACATCCCCGGTTTCGTGCCGGAGTACATCCGGCCGCTCTTCTGCGAGGGGAAGGGTCCGTTTCGCTGGCTCGCGCTGTCCGGTGACCCCGCAGACCTGCACCGCACCGACGACCTGGTACTCGAGCTGTTCCCGGAGGACGAGCATCTCGTACGCTGGATCCGCATGGCGCGTCAGCGCGTTGCCTTCCAGGGCCTTCCTGCACGGATCTGCTGGCTTGGGATGGGTGAGCGGGCAACGTTCGGCCTGGCACTCAACGAGCTGGTGCGCACGGGTGCGATCTCCGCGCCGATCGTCATCGGGCGGGATCACCTCGATACCGGATCCGTTGCCTCGCCATTCCGTGAGACAGAAGGGATGAAGGACGGCACGGACGCCGTGGCCGACTGGCCGATCCTGAACGCGCTGTTGAACACTGCCTCCGGTGCCTCGTGGGTGTCGTTCCACCACGGCGGGGGAGTGGGTATCGGCAACAGTCTGCACGCTGGGCAGGTGATCGTAGCAGATGGAACCGACGCTGCGGCCCGACGGCTCGAGCGCGTGCTGACCAACGATCCAGGGATCGGCGTCGTGCGACACGCCGATGCAGGGTATCCCGAAGCAATAGCGGCGGCGATGCGGCACGGGCTCCCCCTGCCGATGCGAGAGGAGGACCGCTGAGCACACTGCTCGTCGGCGCGAAGCAGGTCGTGACCTGCCGCGGTCCTGCGCGTGCGCGCCGCGGCCGCGAGATGGAGATGCTCGAGGTCGTGGACGACGCGGCCGTGCTGATCGGCGGCGACGGCACCGTCCTCGACGTGGGTCGCTATCGTGAGCTGCTGGAGACCGCGCCCGAGGCCACGGAGATCGAGGTGGACGGTGTGCTGTTCCCCGGCTTTGTGGACTGTCACACCCACGCCGTCTTTGGAGAGGCACGCTTGGCCGACCACGAGCGCCGTGCCCGTGGCATCGGCTACAAGGAGATTGCGGCGGCCGGAGGTGGCATCCTGTCGTCGATGCGGGACGTGCGCGCCCGACCGGCCGGCGAGCTGATCGCCCTGACCCGCCGTCGGCTGTGGCACCTGCTCGCCAACGGCACCACCACGGTAGAGGTCAAGTCCGGCTACGGCCTCGAGCTTGAGGCGGAGCTGAAACAGCTCGGGGTGATCGCTGCGCTGGAGGGTGAGGTGCCGAGCCTCGTACCCACGTTCCTTGGCGCGCACGAGGTGCCGCCGGAGTATCGACCGCATCCGGACGAATACGTCGAAATCGTGGTGAAAGAGATGCTCCCGGCAGTGCAGCGGCAGGGCGTCGCCCGGTTCTGTGACGTCTTCTGCGAGCCCGGCGTGTTCACGGTGGCACAGTCGCGGAGGGTGCTGGAGGCGGCGCGGGGCCATGGCATGGCGCTGAAGCTGCACGCTGACGAGCTGGATGCCTCGGGGGGGGCGGAGCTCGCGGCGAGCCTCGGCGCGGTCACCGCCGACCACTTGGCTGCGATCTCTGACGAGGGCGTGAAGGCCCTGGCCACGGGCGGCACGATCGCCGTCCTGCTGCCAGGCACCATGATGTTCCTGGGCCGGACCCAGCACGCGCCGGGGCGGCGGCTCGTCGATGCCGGCGCCGCCGTCGCGCTCGCGACCGATTTCAACCCGGGCAGCTCGCCGGGCATGAGCCTGCCGCTGGTAGGGATGCTCGCGGTCTCACTGGCAGGGCTGGTACCCGCCGAGGCGGTGATTGCCATGACCGTGAACGGAGCCGCGGGCGTGGGGGAGGCGGCGACGCGCGGCCAGATCGCCGCTGGGTTCCGGGCGGATCTCGTGCTCGCGTCCGTGCACGATTGGAGGGAGTTGGTGTACTGGTACGGGACCAACCTTGTGAGCCAGGTTTGGGTGGGCGGGGCGCCTTGTCTCGTTGGAGAGCGGCCCGTAAATTTCATAGTTTGAATGAGTTGTGCGGAGTCCTTTCCGTGTGCGGAATCACTCCTCAGCCGGTCGAGGTTCATCCTGAACATCGAGAGAACCAAGGACAGAGCCCGTAAGCACGAGGTCAAGGAGCAGTGGCAGAAGGCGATCAGCGTGTACGAGCGGCTGATCGTCGAGCTCGAGAACCGCTCCGAGATCGACAACGAGCTGTCGCTCTATAACAAGCTCGGCGATCTCTACCTCAAAGCGGGCAAAGTCGGTGCGGCAGTGGAGATCTACGAGAAGGCGGCCCATCGGTACGCCGAGAGTGGTTTCCCGAACAACGCGATCGCCTTGTGCAACAAGGTCCTCCGCAACGCCCCGGGCCGAACGCCGGTGTACCTCAAGCTGGCGAAGCTCATGCTCGAGCGGGGGTTCACGACCGAGGCCAAGCGCAACCTGCTGGAGTACGCCGAGCGGATGCAGCGCACCGGCCAGTTGGATCAGGCCTTTACCGCTCTGAAGGAGTTCGCCGACCTGTCGCCGGACAATGAGGAGATCCGGCTCCTGCTCGCAGAGCAGCTGAAGGCTGCAGCCCGTACGGACGAAGCCCGGGAGCAGCTCTCAAAGCTGTTTGCGGAGGTCGAAGCCCACGGCGACCAGCGGCACGTGCGCGCGACGCTCAGTAGGATGAAGGTGATCGATCCCGAATATGACGTCGAGGCCGCGCCGAGGCCGCAGGTGGCGCCGCGGAAGAAGACGGCGGATCTGATCTTCCTCGATCTCGATGAGCCGTCACCTGCCTCTGCGACACGGCCAGAGACGGGCACACAGCAGGACCTCGAGCGGACTCGCGCGGAGCCAGTGGAAGCGGAGGCTCCGGGAGGGCTTGCCTTCATCTACCCAGCGCCGGAGCCGGCGCCCGAGGTCGAGGCGGTCCAGGTCACGCCGATCGAGGACGAGACCGTCGACGCCACCGAAGGTGTGACAGACGAGGTGGCGGAAGGGCCCCCGGCGGAGCGCAAGACGGAGGAGCTCGAGATCGAGCAAACGTCCTTCGAGGAGGAGACAGCCGAAGCGCTGGCCTCGGCCTATCGGTCCGTCGAGATTGAGCCGACCTCGTTGGTCGATGACGAGCCCGAGGATGCCGGGGACATCGACACCGTAGATGTCGAGCAGATGGCCACGGAGTATCTCGAGCCCGAGGCCGACATACCGGTCATCGAAGGTCTCGACGTGGGCCAGGACTTCGAATCGCCCTCGGTGGTGAACGCGGGCGGCCTCGAGATCGAGCCCACAGTACTCGAAGGCGCCGCCGCCGCCGCTGAGGAACTCGAAGCCGACGAGGGCGTCGAAGAGGAAGTTTCTGCGGAGGAGCCTGCCCTCGGCCCGGCGCAGCACGAGCGTGAGGACGACGAGGTTGCTGTTGAAGCAGAGGACCTCGGGTCCGAGGAGACGGATCTTGGGATACTCGAGGTGCCCGATCTCGATGTGGCGGTTCCGGCTGCGGAGGTCGGCGAAACGGAGTCGAAGTCCGAGTTGGAGGAGGTGCCGGTCTTGGACTTCGAGGCCGGCGCGGGCGAGGCGGACGACCCGCGGGAGTCGGAGATCTCTGCCGTAGAGCCGGAGCCTGCCGCTACCGGGGCGGCACCGCCGATCGACGCAGGGGCCGCGGCGACCGATCTCGCCACCCTTGAGGCGAGGGTCGCCGACGATCCCGGCAACGTCGAACTGCACCGCAGCCTGGCGGAAGCACTGCTCGAGGCCGGTGAGCGCGATCGCGGAATCGAGGAGCTGGAGGTCACGCTGACACTGCTGGAGGCGAGCGAAGCCTGGAGCTCGGCCGACGCGATCGTTCGTGAGATCCTCCGCCTCGAGCCCAACAGCATCCGCCATCACCAGAAGCGGGTCGAACTGGCCTTCCACCGCGGGGATAAGGGGGCGCTCGCCGACGCGTACGTCGGTCTGGCAGATGCGCTCCTGCGAGAAGGAGCCGCCGACCGGGCCCGCGCAGTGTACCACCGGGTACTCGAGCATGATCCCGAGAACGAGCGCGCGCAGACGGGCCTCGCGACCCTCGAGCCTGAACCTGCCGCCGCCGAGCCGGAGTACGGCGCAGACCCGCATGCGTATCGAGGAAGAGGAGCCCACCGGCGACGAGCAGCGTGATTTCGAGGAGATGCTCTCCGAGTTCAAGCGTGGAATCGAGGCCAACCTCGCCGAAGAGGATTGGCAGGCGCACTACGATCTCGGTGTGGCGTTCAAGGAGATGGGGCTCCTCGACGAGGCCATCACCGAGTTTCAGAAGGCGCTCCGTGCGCCCGAAGGACGGCTCAAGACTGCCGAAGCGCTCGGGCTGTGCTTCTTCGACAAGGCACAGCACTCGGTGGCGGCGACCGTGCTGCGGCGGGCCGTTGACGCAGATCCGGGTGGGGACGAGGCCAAGATCGGTCTGCTGTACTGGCTCGGACGCTGTGAGGAGGAGCTGGGGCGCACTGAGGAGGCCCTCGGTCACTACCAGCGCGTGTTCAGCGTCGATATCGGCTTTCAGGACGTGAGCGAGCGGGTCCGTCTGCTGACGAGTCTAGGGCGGTAAGCCGATGACACAGTCGGGAGTGGCACCTCTGTCGCTGCGAACGATCCAGCGGCATATCCGCCCGGAGCTCGAGCAGGTGTTTGCGGAGCTGGGGCGGATCATCCGCGCCGATTTCCCCCTCATTGCATCGGTCAACGAGCACCTGTTGCGGATTCGGGGAAAGTTGTTCCGGCCTACGCTGCTGCTGCTCTGCGCCAGGGCAGCGGACAACCTGCGGCCGCGCAGCGTGACTCTCGGGGCGGTCATCGAGCTCATTCACCTGGCCACACTGATCCACGATGACTCGGTGGATCACTCCGTGCTGCGCCGCGGGCAACCGACGGTGAATTCGTTGTTCAGTCACCAGATCGCCGTGATCATGGG
>JBDHDN010000168.1:0-8079 GCA_039591485.1 Gemmatimonadota bacterium | reverse complement strand
GAGGCTGTCGCCGCGGCGGTCCGGATTGCGCGGGCGGCAACCGGCCGTGAGCGGGTGGTCACCTGTGGGTACCACGGCTGGCATGACTGGTGTCAGACCGATCCGGCCGTGCCTGCCGCCATCCGCGGACTTCGTTCGACGATCCCCTTCAATGATGTCGAAGCGGTGGCATACGCGGCCGACGCGGGCCCGCCGCCCGCGGCGTTCGTGGTGGAGCCCGTGGTGGACGGGTCGCCGGATCCGGCATGGCTGGTTGCGCTCCGAGACGTGACAGCCGGGCGCGGCAGCGTCCTGGTGTTCGACGAGATCAAGACGGCATTCCGCGTCGCGCTCGGCGGGGCAGCGGAGCGGTGGGGAGTCGTGCCAGACCTCTCCGTGGTGGGGAAGGCGCTCGCGAACGGATTTCCTCTCGCGGCGGTTGCGGGACGCCGGGATGTCATGGAGGCGGCGACCCACAGCTGGATCTCCTCGACGCTGGCCACCGAGTGGGTGAGCCTCGCGGCGGCGCGGGCGGTGATCGACACCTACCGCCGGGACGACGTCTGCGGCACACTGGAGTTGATCGGTCGGGTGTGGCTCGACGGGCTGCACGGGCTGGCGGGGCGATACCGCGACGTGGTCGCGGCCGCGCGGGGCGTCCCGACCATGTGCTACCTCGAGTTCCTGACCGAGCGAGCCGGCGCGGCCGTCGCGCGCTCCATGGCACACCGTGGGGTCCTGTTCAAGCGGAACGCATACAACTTCGTGTCGCTGGCGCACACGGCGCGGTTGGTTGAAGACGTGCTCGGCCAGCTCGATGGTTCGCTGGCGGACGTGGAGGCGGCATGCTGATCGACGTGCACGCGCACTTCTACACGCGCGAGTCACTCCGGAGCGATTGGCACGAGGTGAACGAGCGTCGCCTGGCAGTCGGGCGGCAGCTGGGGATCAGCGCTCACGTGGCGTCGATCCTCGGGACATGGGGGCGGCGCTCACCGACGTACTTTCCGTCCCCCGAGGACGTTCGGCACGCGAACGATGCCATGCTGGCCTTGATGCGTGCACATCCCGGGCTGGTATTCGGCTACTGCGTGGTCAACCCCAACGATACCGCCGGCGCCATCAACGAGATCGAGCGTGCCGCGGCTGCGGGCCTGGTCGGTCTGAAGCTCGCTGCGAGCCGTCGGGCCGACGACAGGCTGCTCGATCCGATTGTGGACGCGGCCGCTGCACAGGGCTGGCCGATCCTACATCACGTCTGGCAGCACCGTCGGCGGGACTGGCCGGGACAGGAAGCGTCCGACGGCCCGGAGCTCGCGGCACTCGCCGAGCGGCATCCGCATGTTCGGTTCATCCTCGCCCATCTGGCGGGGGGTGGTGAGTGGAGGCACACCTTGCGTGCGGTTGGGGATGCTCCGAACATCTGGCTCGACTTGTCGGGGAGTGGTGTGGACATGGACATGGTGCATGCGCTGCTCGATGCGGTACCGACGTCCAGGCTGCTGTGGGGAACCGATCTGACCATCGATACGGCCGTCGCTCGGCTGCGGTACATCGATGCCCTGGGGCTATCCGACGGGGATCTCGAGCGCATCCGCTGGCGCAACGCCCGAGCGCTCTTCGCCGGTGTGAGGACGGATGGCGATCACTGACGTTGCGACCTTCATCGGCGGCTTTCCGTTCCGGCCGGTCGCCGAGGCGACACCGGACGATCTGCTGCGGCACATGGACCGGTTGGGTATCGATCGGGCGTGGGTCGGTTCACTCCCCTCGATCCTGCATCAGGATCCCGCCCCAGCGAACGGCGGGCTGTATGACGCGACCCGCCCGCATCGTGATCGGCTCCTGCCGGTGCCGACGGTCAATCCGGAGCAGGCGAGGTGGCAGGACGACGTCAATCGTGCGCTGGAGGCTGGAGCTCCGGCCGTGCGCGTGTACCCGGGCTACCAGGGCATCGCCGAGGTCGGACCGCAGATGCGCGTCGTGATCGTGACCGCCGCCGCCGCGGGGCTTCCGGTGATCCTCACCGTCCGATTCGAGGATATCCGGCAGCGGCACCCCATCGACGTGGCGCCGGAGCCAACCGCGGCCGGTGTCCGGACGCTCGTTCGGATGGATGAGCAGGTTCGGGTGCTTGTCTCGCATGCGGATCGGGCGTTCATCGAGGAGACCCACTTCGGGCTCACGGCAGCGGAGCAGCAGCGTGTGCTGTGGGACATCGCGTGGGTGTGGGGTCCGCCGGAGGACCACTTGGCGCACCTCGTACGCTCCGTCGGTGCGAAGCGGTTTGCCTTCGGCACAGGACTGCCACTCAGGCTCGGAGAGGCTGCGTTTGCGCGACTCGAACTGACAGGCGTGGCGCGCGAGGTTCGACAGCAAATCCTCGAGCGGAACGTGGACGACTGGCGCCTGCGAGCTCCCCGCGAGGAAGGTGGGAACTCGGTGCTGTGACGTGCGATAGGCGTCCACGGACGCCGGTTGCCCTTACCGGGCCATCGGCTATCTTATGGGCGATCGTGACCACCCTTCTTTCCGTCCGTTCCCGGATGACCGATCCCTCGGTGGTCGCGATCCCAATCAGGTAGCACACACTCTTTCGCGGCGATGACCGCACCTGGAGCCGGACGGAGCGGTCTCGTGCCTCATACGGGTAGGAGATGACAACGCGCGGCCTACTGATCGTCGGATCGCTCACGCTGGTGGCTGCCGCCGCCCTCGTCTTCGCCGGCCGGTGGTCCCCCCAACTCCAGGCGCAGGCCGAGATGGCGGACACGGCTCGTTACACCGCCCCCGTCGACCTGGACACGGCAGGATTGCCAGGACCCGTCCAGCCCATCCTCTATCGCCACGATCTGCATGCCGGCGAGTATGAGATGGACTGTCGGTACTGCCACTATGCCGTCGAAGTGAGCCCCAGCCCGGCCCTGCCGACGGTGTCGTCTTGCATGGGATGCCACATCATTGCCGGCTCGGGCAATCCCGAGGTACAGAAGCTCCGGGATCACTGGAACGAGCGGAGACCGATCGAGTGGGTCGAGGTGCACGTGATGTCGCCGTTCGTCCGTTTCCCGCACAATCGGCACGTGATGTCGGAGCAGGGCAGCTTCAAGGAGCTGTCGTTGGTCGAGAAGTGCGAGACGTGCCACGGGCCGATCCGCGAGATGCCGCAGGTCTATCAATTCGCCTCGCTGAAGATGGGGTGGTGTATCACGTGCCACGAGAAGGAAGACGTCACCATCGATTGCACGGCGTGCCATTACTGATGCGTGGCTCGACGTCCGGCATCGCGAAGCTGAGGACGCATGGCTGAGAGTTCCAACGGAATGAACCGCAGACGGTTTCTCACGGTCCTCGGCGTCACCGGCGGAGGGACGGCGGCGCTGACCGGCTGCTCGTCGGACGAGGTCGAGAAGCTCATCCCCTATCTCGTCCCGCCCGACAACCAGATCCCCGGTATCGCAACCTGGTATGCGTCGACCTGCCGTGAGTGTCCGGCGGGCTGCGGCCTGCACGTGCGGGTCCGCGAGGGACGCGCGGTCAAGGTGGAAGGCAATCCGGACCATCCCGTGAACGCGGGACGGTTGTGCGCCCGCGGTCAGGCGTCGCTCCAGGGTCTCTACAATCCCGACCGGGTGCGAGGGCCCCTGCAGCGCACGGCCGACGGCAGCTTCGAGCCGATCGCCTGGGATGACGCGATCGCGCGGATCGTCGACGCGCTCGGGCCCGGCGATCCGAACATCCGGTTCGTCACCGGATACGAGTCAGGCACCTTCGACCGATTGGTCGACCGATGGCTTGCCGCATTCGGCTCCACCGGCCGCCTTGTCGTTGAGCCGTTGGCTCACGAGGCGGTCCGGCACGCGAGCCGCGCGGTGTTTGGCATCGATGCGGTCCCCCGATACGACCTGGCGGCCAGCCGCTACATCCTCTCATTCGGCGTGGACTTCCTCGAGACCTGGGGGAGCCCAGTCCATCAGGCGCGCGCCTTCGCGGCCTCACACGGGCTGCACGATGGCCACATGGGACGCTACGTGCATGTCGAGCCCCGGATGAGCATGACGGGGATGAGTGCCGACGAGTGGGTTGCACCAGTACCGGGGTCGGAAGGGCAGTTGGCGCTCGCAATGGCGCACGTCGTGCTGCGGGACGGACTCGGTACACCTCCGGCGGATGCCGGACGGTTCTCGATACTGCTCGAGAGTGCCGACCCGGCGTCAGCGGCCGAGCGGACCGGGCTGTCGGCCGAAACCGTCGAGCGCCTCGCGCGCGAGTTCACCGCTGCCCCGAGCGTAGCGCTTGCCGGGGGACTCGGCGCGCAGCACGATGCCGCGCATGCGACGGCCGCCGCGGTCGCGATCCTCAACTACGTAGCCGGCAACATCGGTCGTACGGTGCTGTTCGACGACGAATCTCCGAGACCCACCTCAGCGTACGAGGACGTCGCGCGTCTCACCGAGGCCATGCGCGGTGGGGACATTGGCGCCCTGTTCGTGCACGGAGCCAATCCGGCCCACACGACCCCTGGCGCGCTCGGCTTCGCCGAAGCCATAGCATCCGTACCGCTCAAGGTGAGCTTCGCCCGGTTCCTGGACGAGACCGCCGCCGCCTGCGATCTGGTTCTTCCGGACCACGATCCGTTGGAACAGTGGAACGACTACGAGCCGCGCTCGGGAACGCACGCACTGCAGCAGCCCGTGATGCAGCCGGTGTTCGACACCAGGCAGACAGGAGACGTCCTCCTGCAGGTTGCCGCACGGGCGGGCGGAGCGGCCGCCTCGGCCTTCGAGGTCGCCGACTACAAGGCGTATCTGCAGGCCGCGTGGCGCGAGCTGCAGCGACGGCTCGGCGATCGCCGGCCGTTCGACCAGTTCTGGACGGACGCACTGCAAGCGGGCGGCATCTACCGTGACACGGCGGTCCGCGCGGTATCCCTGCCGGCGGAGCTCGCACCGGATGACCTTGCCGATCCGTGGACCGTCGCGGGCGAGGGCCTCGCGCTCATCGCGTACCCGTCGCCGGCCTTGTTTGACGGACGTGGAGCCAACCGGCCGTGGCTTCAGGAGCTGCCGGATCCGGTCACCAAGGTGACGTGGAGCAGCTGGGTGGAGATCCACCCGGCAACGGCCGCCGAGCACGGGATTGCCGAAGGGGATGTGGTCGAGCTGCACTCGGCGTACGGAGCGATCCGTGTGCCGGCGTATCTGTACCCTGGTGTCCGGCCGGGAACGTTGGCCGTACCGATGGGGCAGGGCCACACCGGATTCGGCCGGTACGCCGAAGGACGTGGAGCCAACGTCCTCGCAGTGCTTTCGCCCCAGCCGACCGCGTTTGGCGCGATCGGCACGTACGCATCCGTCACCCTGCGAGTCACCGGCGAGCACGTGTTCCTTCCGAAGACCGAAGGCAAGCCGCGGCAGATGGATCGTGGGATCGCACAGGCGGTCACGCTCGCCGAGCTCGAACACGGCGGCCACGACGACCACCATGCCCTGCACGCCGCTCCGGTGCCCGAGCACATCGAGGAGATCCTCGACCACTGGCAGGAGCAGCAGGACGAGGCCACGCGGTACGGGAACTACGAGGGTGAGCATCCCCGCTGGGCGATGGCGATCGACCTCTCCCGCTGCACGGGGTGCAGCGCCTGCGTGGCGGCGTGCTATGCGGAGAACAACATCCCGACCGTGGGCGCCGAGCAGGTTCGCCGCGGCCGCGAGATGTCGTGGATGCGGATCGAGCGGTACTTCGAGGGCGGCGAGCACGGTGAGCCGCTCGAGACGCGGGTGCTGCCGATGCTGTGTCAGCACTGCTCGAGCGCTCCGTGCGAACCAGTGTGTCCGGTCTTCGCGGCGTATCATACGCCGGACGGTCTGAACGGGCAGGTCTACAACCGATGTGTCGGCACGCGGTACTGCTCGAACAACTGTCCCTACAAGGTCCGCTACTTCAACTACTTCGACTATCAGCATCCCGCCGATCCGGGGTTTGCGTGGCCCGATCCCCTGCACTGGCTGCTCAACCCCGACGTCACGGTCAGAGCCAAGGGCGTGATGGAGAAATGCACGTTCTGCGTGCAGCGGATCCGGGAGGCTCAGCACAAAGCGACGCTCGAGGGTCGCGAGCGTGTGGCGGACGGCGAGATCCGCACTGCCTGTCAGCAGACCTGTCCGTCGGAGGCGATCGTGTTCGGGGATCTGAACGACCCTGGCTCACGCGTGTCCCGGGCGGCGGCCGATGGACGTGGCTATCACGTCCTCGAGGGCCTCAACACCCGACCGGCGGTCACGTACCTGAAGAAGGTACGCAACCTGGCGGAGGCGTAGGGCGGCGATGGCGACGATCGTACGACAGGATCAGATCACCCGGCCCACGTATCACGAGATCACGCGGGACATTGCAGCGACCCTAGGCCGTCCGTCGCGGGCCTATTACGTACTGCTGGGCATCGTGGTGGCGGTCTTCGCCATCGGCGTAGGCGCGCTGCTTTACCAGGTGCGGTTCGGTCTCGGGGTTGCGGGATACACGCCGCCGGTCATGTGGGGCGTGTACATCACGACCTTCGTGTTTTGGGTCGGCATCGCACACTCCGGGACGCTGATCTCGGCCATCCTCTACCTGTTCCGGTCGGCATGGCGGACGGCGGTGTATCGGACGGCCGAGGCGATGACGGTGTTCGCCGTGATGACGGCGGGCTTGTTCCCGGTCATCCACGTCGGTCGGCTGTGGTATGCGTACTGGCTGTTCCCCTACCCGAATCAGCGACAACTCTGGGTGAACTTCAAGTCGCCGCTACTGTGGGACGTGTTCGCCGTATCCACGTACTTCACGGTGAGCACGCTGTTTCTGATCGTGGGTCTGGTGCCCGACATTGCCGCCCTGCGATCGACGGCGACGGGATGGCGCAAGAAGCTGTACGAGATCACGTCGCTTGGCTGGCGCGGGACCGACCAGCAGTGGCGGCACTACACGCGTGCGTACCTCTACCTCGCCGCGCTCGCAACACCGCTCGTGCTCTCCGTGCACAGTGTCGTGTCGTGGGACTTTGCCATGTCGATCGTGCCTGGCTGGCATGCGACGATCTTCGCCCCCTACTTCGTCGCGGGGGCGATCTACTCGGGCGTGGCGATGGTCGTGACGCTGCTGGTGCCGCTGCGCAAGGTCTTCAAGGTCGAGCGGTACATCACGGTCGAGCACTTCGAGAACCTGTCGAAGCTCCTCCTGCTCACAGGCATGATCGTCGCATACGCCTACGCGGTCGAGTACTTCATTGCGTGGTACAGCGGCAATCCGTTCGAGCAGCAGTCGTTCTGGAACCGAGCGTTCGGTGACTACTGGTGGGCGACGTGGACGATGATCCTGTGCAACGGCGTGCTGCCGCTCTTCCTGTTCTTCCGCAAGGTGCGCCGCAGCATCCCGGCGCTCTTCGTGCTCTCGCTGTTCGTGAACCTCGGGATGTGGTTCGAGCGTTTCGTGATCATCGTCGTGTCGCTGTCGCATGAGTACGAGCCGTACGCCTTCGGGCACTACACGCCAACGTGGGTCGAATGGTCCATTCTGGCGGGGAGCTTCGGCTGGTTCTTCATGTGGTTCCTGCTGTTCGCCAAGAATTTCCCCACGGTGTCGATCACCGAGGTGAAGGAGATCATACCGCTGCCGCGCAAAGAGAGGGCACACACATGAGCGCTCAGCCCAGCGGGATCCTGGCCTCGTTCCGCTTCGTCGACGCCGCGGCGGACGCCGTCCGCAGGCTCAAGGACGAAGGCTATCGGGACTTCACGGTGTACACGCCCGTACCCAACGTCGAGATCGCCAGGGCCGTCGGCCATCGAGCGAGTCCGGTCCGGCTGTGGACGCTCATTGGAGGCTTGACGGGTTGCGCGAGCGGCTTCGCGCTCACGCTGTGGATGTCGTATGACTGGCCGATCATCGTGGGTGGCAAGCCGATCGGTTCGGTGATCCCCTACGTGGTGATCGCATTCGAGCTGACGATCCTGTTCGGTGCCGGCGCGACCATTCTTGGCCTATTGTACCACTCGTGGAAGACACGACAGGCTGGGGCCTACGACAACCGATTCGCCGACGATCAAATCGGGATTTTCGTGC
>JBDHDN010000167.1:0-8091 GCA_039591485.1 Gemmatimonadota bacterium | reverse complement strand
CCACGCGCTCCTTCATCCGTGCCGCGCATCGCCGGGGCCGCGCCGTGCACGTCTGGACGGTGAACGATCCGTTGCAGATGTCGGTGCTGATGAGCCGAGGCGTGGACAACATCATTACGGACGTGCCGGCGGTGGCACGGGCGGTCCTGATGGAGCGCGCCGAGATGACCGCGGTCGAGCGCCTCATGGTCGAGGTCGGGGCCTGGCTCGGCATCGTGGAGGTGGAGGACGAGGGTACGGAGCAGTGATGCTGGCCGGACAGGCGGACGGGCGGACAGTCACGGCGTGGCGGCACGATTGAGCGTGGAAGCGGGCTGGGGGAGGCCCCCCCGGCCCGCCTCACTTCGGCCCTAGAGAATCCCACAGGCGCTTGTCGGTATTCGATCCGTCCATCCGTCTATTCGTATACCCACACCGCCGCTCTCCTGATCCCGCCCCAGCACTCCTCTACAAGCGTCGGTAGCTCACCTGGCGCGGGCGAGGTCCGGCCGCCAACTTTGGTCCGTGTTCCAGGATCCCGGTCCGTTGAGATGAGACACCTCGTCGTGGACGCAACTCTGACTCGCGCCATGGCCGAGCGTCGCTTCACCGGCCAGGATGCGGCCGTCGAGCACGCATTCGCATCGATCGAGTCCTCAGGGGCTGTGACGCGACTACCTCCCATGTGCGGTCGCGCTCGAGCGGTGGTAGGAGCGGACACGCCGCACGCGCATGTGCGCGAGGAAGGTACACGTCATTGCCCGGCGAGCTCGCGCGTCAGATCGAAACGCGGCTGCCAGCTGCGGAGCCAAGCGGACGCCAACCGTTGTCACCAGGAGGACAGTAAGACATGATCGCACGTACACTCCGTCTCGCGGTGGCGATGCTCACCGTGCTGGCCTCGGCCGTCGCCGCACAGGCGACGTTCACGCCGAGCTACAACGCGCCGTTTCGGTCGTTCGAGGCGAACGAGTTCGGAGGCACGTTCAGCTTCCCGGACGGCCGCCGCGATTTCGCGATCGAGGGCCAGTTCCGCTTCGGCTTCAAGAAGTTCGACATCGGCCTCCGGGGCGGCATCATCGACTTCGACCAGGGCAGTGACATCGTCCTCGGGGTTGAAGGCCGCGGCCGTGTGTTCGATCACACCCAGGGCGACTTCCCGCTCGACGGGGCCGTCGTGATCGGGGTCGGCACGAACGAGTTCGATCGGTGGACCATCCCGTCGGCCGGCCTCTCGTTAGGCCGGCGCGTCGATCTCGACGGATTCAGCTTCGTGCTGTACGGCCAACCGACGTTGTTCGTCTTCTCCGGCAACGGCAGTACGGATTTGGAGTTCGGACTGGGCTTCGGCGGCGATTTCAAAGTGGGGCAGGCGCTCGACCTACGGGTGAGCGCGGGTGTGATCGATGGACCGAAAGGCCTCGCCGTGAGCCTGGTCTGGATTCGGTAGGAGACTGTCTCGAGAGGTCGCATTCGATTGGTGGACATGGGATGGGGACTCGAACCACACGGGGGGGGCGTTGTCCTGCTGATCACGGCGGCCGCCCTCGCGCTCCCCTCCTCCGTTCGTGCCCAGGAGCCGCTCGCTGAGGACTCCGCTACCGCCGAGGATGACCGTCCCAGCTTCCTCGAAGGCTTCCGGCTGTACGGAAGCCTGCGGGGTCAGGTAGCGTCCTACCGACGCACCTTCGAGCTGCAGGGCAACGCTTCGCGGATCGGTTTCCGCCTGACCCGGGACTTCTTCGACGACGGGGTTCGGGTGTTCGGGCAAGTCGAGCTCGGTCTCCGGATCATGGAGGATATCGCGGGCTTCAACGTCAGTGGGAATCCCCAGAGCTATGGGCGCCTCGAAGCAATCGGCCGGCGCGATCCGGTGTTCGCACGGCTTGGCTTCGTCGGGTTCGACTTCGGGGCGTACGGCCTGCTCGCAGCCGGGAAGCAGTGGAGCACCTACTACGACGTCTCCGGATACACAGACGAGCTGTGGGTGTTCGGCGGACGGGGCAGCGGCACCTACGTCCGCGGCTCGGACGGTGGTGGCGCGGGAACCGGCCGGGCGAGCAAGGCGGTCACCTATCGCAATCAGGTCGGGGGCTTCACGATCGGGGCGCAAACCCAGCTCGAGGCCAACCGGCTCACGGGCCTCGGCAGCATTGGCGGATCGGTGCAGTACGCCTTCCCATTCGGCCTCACGCTCGGGGCCGCCGGCAACGTCGGTGACGTTCCCGACACCATCAGCAAAGCCATCCTTGGCGCGAAGGAGCACGAGGTGGCGATCGTCTTCGGTGCGGCGGTCCAGCGGCCTCGTTGGTATGCGGCCTTCACCTATTCGATTCAGGAATCGCACGACGCCGTCAACGTCGACACGCTGACGGTCGCGTTCGATGCAACCGGCTTCGAGGCGATCGCGTACTACGATATCGGCCGGCGCTTCCGGCTCTCGGGCGGGTTCAACGTGCTGGCCCCGAAACCCATCGGGCCGATCCACCCGGATTTCCGGATTCGCTTTGGCGTGCTCGGCGGGGCATTCTATTTCAACTCGCAGACGCTGATCTACGCGGAGTGGAAGCTCGAGGACAGCGTGAACGAGGTCGGGCTTGACCAGCCGAATGCGTTCGTGCTCGGCGTGCGGCTCGACTTCGGCCTGCCGGAGCTGCAGCGGAACGATGCCCCGCCGCTGCGATTCCCGGAGTCAGATGGCTAGGAGACACGCCGCCGCGTGACGGCACGAAGGACCTCGAGGGGCGAGAGGGGAGATGTCGTGACATGGCGAAGCTCAGACGCCTGCTCAGCAGTCCGCGCTCACTCTGGCTGCGCGTCCCTCTCTGGCTCGTGGCCGCGTGGCTGTTGTTCTCGGCCGGTCGATTCCTCTTCGATCTGGTGCGGCCGTACAACCCGAAGCCGGTGGACGAGGTGGCATTTCTCGACCACGCCGAGACCAGGCGGATCGGCCCGGTTCGAGTGACCGCGTCGGCGCTCGGCCCCCGGGAGAGCCGCGCCATCTTCGGTGTGGAGCTCGCGCTGTACGGGATTCAGCCCGTGTGGCTCGAGGTCGAGAACAGTGGCACGGTGCAGCTGTTCTACCTGCAGGCCGGTACCGACCCTGAGTGGTTCTCGCCGTACGAGGCCTTCTGGCTGAGCCGCTTCAAGGCGCCGCGCGGGGCCAATCGACGCCTGCAAGATCGATTCTACGAGCTCCAGTTCCGCAATCCGATCGATCCGGGGCAGACACGGGCCGGCTTCATCTACACCCGGCGCGACGAGGGAGTGAAGGCCCTCGATCTGGACATCGTCGGGATCGGGGTGGCGACGTTCAATTTCACGATGTCCGTGCCGGTCCCCGGGTTCAGAGCCGACTACAGCAGGGTCGACTTTGACACGCTCGACGACCCGGACTCGCTGGTCGCGCTCACGACAGAAGAGGAGCTGCGCGCGGCGTTGGGGCGGTTGCCGTGCTGTGCCGCCAGTCGTGAGGGGCGGCCGGGAGGCGATCCCCTCAACCTCGTCTTGGTGGGCGATCCTGACGACATTTTCACCGCGCTGGCACGGCGCGGATGGCATCCGACGGAGCAGACGTATGCCCGGGCGGTGTGGCGGACGATTCGATCCTTCCTTTTCGGCTCCCGCTATGCGTATTCACCGGTCAGTCCCCTGTACGCCTTTGGCCGCAGCCAGGACATCGCCGCGCAGAAGGCCCGGGGAACGATTCACCTGCGAAACCACGCCCGCTTCTGGCTCACCCCGATCCGGTTCCGGGGCAACACCGTCTGGATCGGGCAGATCAGCCGGGACATCGGGGTGCGGTTCATTCTCGGACTGCCGCCCGTGACGCACAAGATCGATCCGGACGTGGACGAGGCCCGTCAGGGGCTCATCCAGGACCTGGCGTACTCCCAGGCACTGGCGGGCTTCGCGTACGTGACAGGTGTCGGCGCCGCCCCGCGGGACGCGCCGCGCAGCAACCTCACTGGCGATCCGTATTTCACCGACGGACTGCGGGCCGTGCTGTTCTTCGAGGCACGCCCGCGGATGCTCGCCGACGTCCAGTACCTCGAGTGGGAGCGGCCCCCGCGGTTTCAGCAGCACGCGGAACTCTGGCGAGATCAGGATCCCTCGGGAGGAGCGCCGGATTCGACTCGGTGAAGAGTGCGCGCGGTCTGCGACTGTGCGCGGATGCGGTCGGCGACTCGGATGGTGAACCGACGATGGAGGCACGTGATGAATGTTCGCATGGTTGGTTTGGCAGTGTCGACGCTGGCGGTCTCGACAACGCTCGCGGCCCAGCAGTCCGCCGATGAGTTGGCCCAGAAGGCGGCGAATCCGATCGCTGACCTCATGAGCATCCCGTTTCAGAACAACACCGACTTTGGGCTGGGCGAGTTCGATCGCACCCGGAACGTGCTGAACATACAGCCCGTCGTACCGCTCGCCGGTGGCAAACTGATCACCCGCACGATCATCCCATTTGTTTGGCTGCCGGATGTCAGCGCCGAGACCGGCTCGTTCTCGTCGGGACTGAGCGACATCGTGTTCACGGCGTTCTACGTCCCGTCGGGCGGTGCGTTCATGTGGGGCGTGGGGCCGGTGGTCGAGTTCCCCACCGGCGGAGCGAGTCGGGGGGCGGAGAAGTGGAGCATCGGACCCTCGGTGGTGCTGCTGAAGCAGGCCGGACCCTGGACGCTCGGGATCCTGGCCAACAACGTCTGGTCGATCGCCGGCGAGAGTGCACGTGCCGCCGTCAACCGGGGCCTGCTACAGTACTTTATTGTCTACCAGCTCGGCAACGGGTGGTATGTCAACTCGGCACCGGTCAACACGGCCAACTGGAAGGCCGAGTCGGGGCAGAAGTTCCTCGTCCCGCTCGGCGCGGGCGGTGGCAAGCTCCTCTTTCTGGGCAAGCTGCCGGTCAACGTGCAATCGCAGGTCTACTACAACGTGGTCAAACCGGACGCGGGACCGGATTGGCAGCTGCGCGTACAGCTACAGGTGCTGTTGCCCGCCCCTGGATCATGAGCAGCCAACGCTCAACCGTCGACGTCGGACATGCGATCCCGAACCTGCAGGGAGACGTGACACGAGCCGCGACATTCACGCGGCTCGCCGTCGCGATCACGCTCGTCTGCGGCCTGTCGATCGGCTGCGGATCGAGCGACACGGGCGAGCTCAACGACGAGCAGGTCGAGAACCTCGTCCGCCGGTCCTACCAGTACGTCGCGATGTACAGCGTGAAGAACAAGTTCGCGCAGGTACAGGGCGGGTGGAACACGAGCGCGGCTGACACACGACTCAACCGCAGGTGATTTGGACGAGTGGCCAGTGACCGCACCGACATGACCGCCGGGACGAATCCGATGCGCCTCCGGTGCAGAGCTGCGGAGCCGGCCATGTGGAGTCGGAGGGCATGACATCGCGACGGAGCCCTGTATCGAGCGCGCGCCGCGCCCACGCCGCGGCGCTCGCCGGGCTCTGTCTGCTGCTGCCACTCGAACTGCGGGGCCAGGACGTCCAACCCCGCGTCTATGCACCGGCACCGGTGGGCGCGAACGCCGTCACGCTCGCCTACGCGTTCTCCAGTGGGGCCATGCTGTTCGACAGGACGATACCGATCGAGGATGCTGAGGCCGACATCCACAGCGTCACCACGGCCTACTCCCGATCGGTGAACGTCTTCGGCATGGCGGGCAGGGCGGACGTCGCGGTGCCGTTCGTCATCGGCCAGTGGGAGGGCGACGTCGACCGGACCTTCCGGGCCACGTCGCGCACCGGATTCGGCGACCCGGTCCTCCGGTTCGCGGTGTTCTTCGTCGGCGCCCCGGCGCTGCGGAGGGAAGAATTCGCAGGCTTCCGCCCGAAGACCATCGTGGGTGCCACGCTGAGGCTGGGCGTGCCGGTGGGACAGTACGATCCCTCCAGGCTGATCAACTTGAGCTCGCATCGATGGACCTTCAGTCCGCAGCTCGGCGTGTCGCACCTGGCCGGTCGGTTCTTCCTCGAAGCGAACGCCGGGATCTGGCTGTTCACGGACAACGGGGCCTTCCTGGGAACCAGTGTCCAGTCGCAGGATCCGCTGTACACGCTCCAGGCGCACGTCGTCTACCGCTTCCCTCGCGGATGGTGGCTCGCGGCCTCGTCGCGCCAGAGCCTGGGGGGGGCGGTTCGGGTCGACGGCGGCGACAAGCTCACGGTCGAAGCCAACAACCGCGTTGGGCTCACCCTGGGGATCCGCGTGTCCAGCAGGTACTCCCTCAGGCTCGCAGCGACGACCGGAGTCACCGCGACCGTGGGCAACGATTACAGCACCGTCGTCGCCGCCTGGCAGATGGTTCTGTAGCTGGATGGAGGAGGGCGCCGCGGTGGCGATGCCGGAATTCTCAAGGAAGTGATGCGGCGCAACGCCGCATCCATCGGATGCAGAGGAGCAGAAATGAAACGCACGATCGTGGTACTGGCCGTGGTCCTTGCTGCGGGCGCATGTGCAGAGCGCGACGGTTCCATCGAGTACGAGCGGATCCCACCGTCCATCCTGACGCCGGACCGAGTCGACACCCGGCTGGGGACCCTCGAGTTCTTCGACGGATTCCCGACTCCGCAGACCGTCGCCGCGGTCTACGACAACCTCGATTTCCAGCGCGGCGTGCGCGCCTTCCTGGACGCCCTGCCCATCGCCTCGCTCCACGCCATGCGGGAGGGATTTCGCGAGGTCGGGGCCGTCAACGGCACGGTCGGCATCTTCGAGAACCTGATGGACTCCCGGTCGTTGTTCCTGACGCCCAACACCGAGAGTGTGTACGCCCTCACCTGGCTGGACCTGCACGACGGTCCCATGGTGATCGAGAGCGCGCCGAACACGCTCGGCATCCTCGACGACTTCTGGTTCGGGTACGTGACCGATCTCGGCAACGCCGGACCGGACAAGGGGCAGGGTGGTAAGTTCCTGATCCTGCCGCCCGGCTACGACGGCGAGGTGCCCGAGGGCTACTACACGTTCACCTCGCGGACCTTCGGCAACTGGCTGATCTGGCGCGGTTTCCTCCAAGACGGTGACGCCCGGCCGGCCGTGGCGAACCTGAAGGCGAACACGCGCATCTATCCGCTGGGGCGCCTCGACAATCCTCCCGCTCCCAGATTCCTCAATCTGTCGGGCAGGGAGTTCAATACCATCCACGCCAACGATCTCTCGTTCTACGAGGAAGTCCACGCGGTGCTCCAGGAGGAGCCCGTCGACGCCCTCGATCCGGAGTTCCTCGGCGTCTTGGCGTCCATCGGCATCGAGAAGGGCAAGCCCTTCGCGCCGGACGCGCGAATGCGGGGACTCCTCACCGACGCAGCCGCCGTGGGCAACGCGACGGCGCGCGCCGTGGTGTTCGCCACCCGCGATCCGGCTTCGTACCTCTTCGAGAACAGTGTCTGGAAGACCGGCTTCGTGGGCGGCAGTCACGAGTTCGCAGTCGACGGCGTGCGTCTGCTCGACGCACGCAGCCTGTTCTTCTACTACGCCACCGGCATCACGCCGGCCATGTCCGCGAAGATGGTGGGCGTGGGCTCGCAGTACGCCGGCGCCACGATGGACTCCGAGGGCCGTGCGCTCGACGGTGGCCGTACCTACCGGCTCCGTCTCCCGCCGAACGTGCCGGTGGCGGACTTCTGGTCCCTGGTGCTCTACGACAACCAGACCCGCTCCATGCTGCAGACGGATCAGCAGTTCCCGAGCCTCAACAGCGAGCGCGGCGTCGAGCAGAACGGCGATGGCTCGACGGACATCTACTTCGGGCCGAGTGCCCCCGCCGGCCATGAGAGCAACTGGATCCAGACCGTTCCCGGCAAGGGGTGGAGCGTCATCCTGAGGCTGTACGGTCCGCTCGAGCCCTGGTTCGACAAGACCTGGCAACCCGGCGAGATCGAGCGGCTGGACGACATCTCGCCCGTTGCGCCGACCGGGACGCGACCGCGGATGGCCACGGCCATCCCGTCGACGATCACGACGCCGGACCGCGTGGAGACACGGATCGGCACCCTCGAGTTCTTCGACGGCTTCCCGACCCCGGAGACAATCGACCTGGTCTACGAGAACCTCGATTTTCTGCGCGGTGTGGAGGCGTTCCTGACCGCGAT
>JBDHDN010000166.1:0-8094 GCA_039591485.1 Gemmatimonadota bacterium | reverse complement strand
GTGAGCTTGCCCGTCGCCAGCAGGGGTATGGATCCGGCGCACGGATGAAGATCGAGCACGATCGTGTACAGGTCGTGGGTGGTGTGTTGGGGGGTGAGACGACGGGAGCTCCGATCGGACTGGTGATTCCGAACCTCGACCATGATCGGTGGAAGAATGCGGCGATCGAGCCGATGACGAGGCCACGTCCAGGGCACGCCGACCTCACAGGAGCGGTCAAGTACGGCTATCGCGAGTTGCGACCGGCGTCCGAACGCGCCTCAGCCCGGGAGACGGCAGCCCGCGTCGCGGCCGGCGCGGTCTGCAAGCACCTGCTGGCCCAGTTCGACATCCGGATCGGCGGATACGTCGTGGCGATCGGCGATGTGGTGGCCGATGTGCGAGACGTGTCGTACGACGAGCGGCTGACGCGGGCAGACGCCTCGCCCGTCCGGTGTCCGGATACCGCAGCGGCTGACGCAATGCAGGAGGGCATCGAGCGCGCGACGCGCGCGAAGGACACGCTCGGCGGGGAGATCGAGATCCTCGCGCTGCAGGTGCCGATCGGGTTGGGGAGCTTCGCGCAGTGGGACACCCGGCTCGACGCGCGTCTGGCACGGGCGGTCATGTCGGTGCAGGCCATCAAAGGCGTCGCCATCGGGGATGCCTTTGCGAATGCACGGCTTCCCGGAACTCAGGCGCACGATCCCATGACGCTGGATTCGTCGCGCCGTGCGGTGGGGCGCCCGACGAACCGCGCGGGTGGGATCGAGGGCGGCATCTCCAACGGCAGCCCGATCGTCGTGCGCGCAGCGATGAAGCCCATTGCGACCACGCTCACCCCCCAGGCGACGGTCGACCTGGCCTCTTCTGAGGAGACGACGACCACGTACGAGCGGTCGGATTTCTGCCCGGTCCCGCGTGCCGTTCCCATCCTCGAGGCGATGGTGGCGCTCGTCCTCGCGGACGCCCTCATCGCGAAGCTCGGCGGTGACTCGCTGCAGGAGATGCTGCCGCGATTCGCCGCGCTGCGGAGGGCGACGCTCGACGACCTGCCGATGAACGACACGCCTCGCATTCTGTGGGATGGCGAGTGAGTCACGTCTTTCTCTACGGCCCGCCCGGCACCGGGAAGTCGACCGTCGGGGAGCAACTCGCGGACCGCCTGAACCTGCCGTTCGTCGATCTCGACGTGGAGATCGCTCGCACGGCGGGTCGATCGATCTCGGACCTCATGGCGGAGGGTGAGACCGTCTTCCGTGATCTCGAGACGGCCGCACTGCTCCAGGCCATCGGTCGGTCCCCGTCGGTGATCGCGCTGGGCGGAGGCGCGCTCCTCCGCGCCGCGAACCGCTGCTGTGCACGGGAGCACGGTCGCATCGTGTGCCTGGACGCCGACCACACGACCTTGCTGGCGCGGCTCTCGCAGGACGTAACGCCGCGCCCGCTGCTGCAGGAGGCGCCGGCCACGCAGCTCGCCGACTTGCTCGCTGCGCGCCGGACGCACTACCGCTCCTTTCCGACTCGGATCCGCTTGACGGGGGAGGCAGACCAAGGGACGCCCGCGCCGGCGTCGGCGATCGCCGACGAGATCGTCCGCCGCCTCGAATGCCTGCACGTGCGGACGCCTGACGGCGGGGGGTACGACGTCGTCTTGCGGTCCGGCGGTCTTGCCGAGCTGGGTGGCGAACTGCGGAGGCGCGATCTCGCGGGCCCGGTCGCCGTCGTGGCAGACGACACGGTTGCCCGCGCGTACGGCAGCCAGGCGGTCGAGTCGCTGAAGCGGGCCGGCTACGAGGCGCACCTGGCGACGTTCCCCGCCGGGGAGCGCTCCAAGACGATCGATACCGTCGCCGCGCTGTGGCAGGAGCTGCTCGCTGCGGGACTGGGGCGCACCAGTTGTGTGGTGGCGCTGGGAGGAGGGGTCACCGGGGACCTGGCAGGCTTCGCGGCGGCGACATTCATGCGCGGTGTCGATTGGGTGGGTGTGCCGACGACCCTGCTGGCAATGGTGGATGCGTCGGTCGGTGGCAAGACCGGCATCGATTTCCCGGACGGCAAGAACCTGGCGGGGTCCTTCCACCACCCGCGGTTGGTCCTGATCGATCCCGACGTGCTGCAGACGCTGCCCGAGCGGGACCTGCGTGCCGGGATGGCGGAGGTGGTAAAACACGGTATCATCGGCGAGGTCGAGTTGTTCGGCATCGTCGAAGGAGGATGGGATGCCGTGCAGCGCGAGTTGGTGGATGTCATCCGCCGTGCGCTCGTGGTGAAAATCCAGATCGTCGAAGCGGACCCCCTCGAACGAGGCATTCGCGCCTCGCTGAATCTCGGCCACACGGTCGGGCATGCGGTGGAGGCCGCGTCGGACTACACCCTTCGCCATGGCGAGGCTGTCGCCATCGGGCTCGTTGCCGAAGCGCGGCTTGCGGAGGCGCTCGACGTCGCGCAGCCAGGAGTCGCCAGGCGGGTGCACCGTGCGCTTCAGCGGCTGGGCTTGCCAGTGGCGATCCCTGACGGCATCGCCTCTGACGCGGTCGTGAGGGCGATGATCGCGGACAAGAAGCGAGTCTCCGGTGCCGTCCACTTCACGCTGCCGGTGGCGATTGGCGAGGTCAGGACCGGGGTTGCGGTGCGCGATCTGCGGGCGGCACTGACGGCCTGCCGGGCACCGGCGTCGGCGGACCACCCGCCGGCGGCCTCCTCAGCTGCCGTTGACGTCCCGGCGACCGACCGTCGAAGCCGAGGAGAGCACGGATGAAGATCCTGATCCTGCACGGGCCAAACCTGAATCTGATCGGCCAACGCGAGCCCGACGTGTACGGCTCGATGACGCTGGCGGAGATCGACGAGAAGCTCGCGGCGGTTGCGGTGGAGTTGGGCCTGGATATCGAGTGCCGGCAGTCCAACCAGGAGGGCGTCCTGGTCGATGCGTTGCAGGATGCCCGAACGTCAGCGGACGGCGTCGTCTTCAATCCCGGTGGTTACACGCACACGTCCGTGGCCTTACGCGACGCCATCGTCGCCATCGAGATTCCGGTGGTTGAAGTGCACCTCTCCAACATTGCCGCCCGCGAGGAGTTCCGACACACGTCAGTGGTCTCGGCCGTGTGCCGAGGCACCATCACCGGTTTCGGCTGGCGGTCGTATGTACTCGGCCTGCGGGCACTACGCGATATCCTCGCCTAGCGGTCACCGGATGGCATGCGGCGCGTGTTGTACTGCCGCAGGTATCGCTGGTGCTCGTCGTCTGTCGGGAAGGACTGGTCCGCGCCGTACGGGTACCGCGACATGCCGTGGAAGGGCAGCGGCTCGACCGTCTGTCCGGTGGCGGTGTTCAGGTCGGCGTCCTTGAGCCAGCTGTCCGAGTAGAGCAGGAAGTCGCGGCGCCAGCCTGCCGGCAGGGGCGGCGCGGCGCCCGCATCGAACTCGATCGTGATCTCATCACCCGGCCCGAACACGACGTACCGGTCGTCGGGATGCTGCACCAACTCCGTTACATCACCGAAGCGCGTGAACTGCCCCCTGAGGGGAAGCCACGGCTGCTCCTCCGTCACGTCGCCGTAGTCGAACCAGAACGGTCCGTATCGTCCACCCTTGCGGTACATGCGGGAGAACCCGCGGAAGTGGAGGTCGGCTGTGGCAGGCCGGAGCGTGGTCTGGGGCGCCGGACCGCGGACGTCGCCCACGGCATAGAACACCTGATCCCAATAGATCTGCATGTTGGTGCGGATCCGTACGCGCCTGTCCGCCGTCGGGAACTTCCCAGCGAGATCGACGACGACGGTCTTCGCCTTGCCCGACGGGAAGCTCATGTTCTCGATGACCGTCAGCCATTCACCGTCGGCATCCAGTACCTGCACCTGGGGAGGAACCGACTGGAGTCGGTCCGACTGCGACAGCGCTACGTTGATGCTCGCATCAGTGGGAAAGATCCACCCATTCAGGAAGAGCGTGACGTCGTCTCGGGGGTCCAGCTCGCCCAGGTCGAGCACCAGATCGTGCATCTCCGTAACGCCCTGGAACCTGCCCAGCCGGAACTGGGACACGTATCGGTCGTCACGCTCGAGCAGGAGCGAAAGGAGATCACGGCCGTGCTCGTCCGTTGCCGCCACGGGGCTCCTCGGCTCAGTGACTTGGTAGATCCTGAGCGTCGCATCGCCCGGCGGCACGAAGCGCTCATCGAGCAGGATCTGCACCGAGTCCGGGTGATCCACCAGCAGGAGCTTCAACTCGTCCAGGTAGCCCGTTTCCCACAGCTCACCCGTCACCTGGATCGAGTACGTCCCATCCTTGGGTCTCAGTGCGTTGCCGGGGATTCTGATGTACTCACGGGACGACGCCGCGGGCGCGTATCCCATGTCGCTGCCGCCCATGATGTCGAGCGGCATGCCGAGCGCGCTCCGCCACATGACGTCCGTGACGAACTCGTACCGCTCCCCGTTCCATGCATACAGGAACGGGCAGGATCCCTTGAGGATCTGCTCTTCGACGAGATCCTGGTCGCTCTCCGGATAGAAGACGTTCTGCGGCACCCCGTTGGTCCACACGATGCGGAGGACATCTGCCGTGGACCGCTGCCCCAGCCCGAAGTGCGTCTGCGGCCGGGTGACGACGCGCATTTGGTACATGGTGCCGGCACGTACCTCGACCTGTGCGCCGATGCCGAAGTGGTTGTTCTTGCTCCCCGCCACCATGAGCCCGGTGAGTTGGAGCTTGAGGTAGTGGTTGGCGTCCCCGCCATCATTGCGGAGCAGCCGCAGGGCACCATCCGCCTCGGTCACCAGGAGGTCGAGATCGCCGTCCTCGCCGTAGTCGAGCACCGCGAACCGCCGCGCCGGTCCCAGGTCGGACGGAAGGAGCGACGACATGTCGTCGAATCGCCCCGGCGCACCGTTGCGGAACAGTTGCAGGGCAGGGGTGTCGCCACGCGGCTCGCCCGCGACGAGAAGGTCGAGCCACCCGTCGTTGTCGAAGTCGAGGAAGGTGGCCTGGCGCACGGACAGGTCCTGGAGGGCAGCGAGCATTGCGGAGGGGCGCCGGTCTGCCTCGAACCTCCCATCACCCCTGTTGGTGAACAGGGCGGACTGCGCCGCGCCGAGACCGGCAAGGAACAGATCGAGCGAACCGTCGTTGTTGTAGTCACCCACCGCGAGGGCGACGCTGCCGGTGCCCGGCTCCAGCCCGCTCGCCGCCGTCACGTCCTCGAAGCGGCCGTCCAGCATGTTGCGATACAGGATGGCCCCAACGTCCCCGCTCGCCACGACGAGGTCCAGTCCTGCGTCGCCGTCAAAGTCTCCGAAGCCGGCGGTCCAATGGTCGCCTGGTCGGCCGGCGAGACTCATGCGCTCCGCGGTTTCCCGGAAGCTGCCGTCACCGTTGTTTCGGTACAGCCGGTTTGGCCCCGGTCCCGGGAGAAGGAGATCGAGATCCCCGTCGTGGTCCGCATCGAGGAAGAGGGGATCGTAGCTCACCCGCACGTCCTGGACGCCGGCGACGGCGCTCACGTTCTCGAAGGTCCCCCGACCGCCGTTCCGGAGCAGCACGTCGGGTCCCCGGCGAGCGACGAAGAGGTCGAGGTAGCCGTCGTTATCGTAGTCGGCAAAGACGGCCGCCACGCCGCCGAGCACCCGGGCACCCGCCTCATCCGTCACGTCGACGAACGTCCCGAGATCGTTGCGCAGCAGGAACCCACCATCGGCAGCCGCGACGTAGATGTCGTCATCCCCATCGCCGTCGAAGTCGCTCACGGCGAGGGAGGCGCCCGCCGGCTCGGCCGAACCGACGGCGTCCAGGCCGACGGCCGCCGTCACGTCGGCGAACGAAAGCGACGCGAGCACGTCCTCCTGGCTCTGCTCTTCGGCGAGCTGCCGGCTCAGGGTGACCACGGGGAATCCGATGAGCGCTCCTCCGGGTCCCTCCAGCGCCATGACGCCGGCCTGGTAGGGGCCGGTGACCCGAAGGAAGTTGGTGAGCACGAGCATGGGCCTGACGGCATCGGATGTCCGGCCGGCGCGCATCTGCTCGACCGCCTCGTCGAAGAAGGGAACCGCCTGCGGGGGGAGCTCCGGAATCTGGGCCTGGAGCTGCTCGAGGTCTGCCAGCGCCTCATCGGGCTTGTCGGCCTGGAGCAGGGCCTCGATCAACTGCAGCCGGGCGGGCACGTTTGCGGGTGCCAGCTCCAACAGGCGGCCGAGAAACTCCTCTCGTCGCCCGAGGTCCTCGGGGTCATCGCGTCCGGCTGAGAGCTGCGCGAGCGCATACAGCGACTTGAGATGGCCTGGCGTGTCCGACAGGGTGCCCTCCAGCACCCGGCGCGCATCGTCCATCCGGTCGGTCAGCTCGAGCGCCTTGGCGAGCATGAGGCGGACGTCGGGATCCGTCGGCGCGAGTTCCAGTGCCTGACGAATGCTGCGCTCGGCATCCTCGTAGTTGCCCTGACGCAGGTGCACCAGTCCGAGATTGGCGAACCCGAGCGGCTCGTCGGGTGCGAGCTCGGTGAGGCGCGTGAACTGGGCCTCCGCTTCGGTCAGGCGGTTCTCTTCCAGGTAGGCCAACCCGAGCGTGCGGATCGTCAGGATCTCGGGGCTGGAGACGGCGGGCCGCTGCTCGCATCCCAGCATCGTCATGATGAGGCTTGCCCCGAGCAGAAGCGCGGGTGCCGGACTCGTGCGGGTCATGTGGGAACTCCAGATGCGGCCCGACGCGCCCCGGACCGCGGGCGACCGATGCTCAATCGCGCGTCGGGAGCGGCTGGGCGACCGTTCGCCCGACAGCCTGGGCAACGGCGCGGATCTCGTGCATCATCGCGGCGAATCCCTCGGGCCTGAGCGACTGCGCTCCGTCGCTCAGCGCCTGGTCGGGTGCGGAGTGTACCTCGACGAGCAAACCGTCGGCTCCCACCGCAACCGCGGCGCGGCTCAGCGCCGGCACCATCCACCAATGTCCGGTCCCATGGCTCGGATCGACGATCACCGGCAGGTGCGTCAATCGCTTGAGGACGGGGACCGCGTTCAGATCGAGCGTGTTGCGTGTGGATTGCTCGAAGGTCCGGATACCCCGCTCGCACAGGATGACTCGCTCGTTCCCCCCCTTCAGCACGTACTCCGCCGCAAAGAGGAACTCGTCGAGGGTCGCGCACCAACCCCGTTTCAGCAGCACGGGCGTATCGGTGCGGCCGACTTCCTCGAGCAGGGGATAGCTGTGCATGTGACGCGAGCCTACCTGGAGCACGTCGGCGTACCGACACACGTACTCGACCTTACGCGTGTCCATCACCTCGGTGACGATCGGCATTCCTGTCTCGGTGCCCACCCACTTCAGGAGTTCCAGGCCTTCTTCCTTGAGTCCCTGGAAGTCGTAGGGCGAGGTCCGCGGCTTGAAGGCGCCGCCGCGGAGGATGTTGGCACCGCCCGCCTGGACCGCCCGTGCGGTCGCCAGCATCTGGTCGGGATTCTCGACGGCGCACGGCCCTGCCATGACCGCAATCGTGCGCCCCCCGACCTCGACGCCGCTGACGTCGACGACGGTTCCCTCGGGCCTCGATTCTCGGTCGCACAGCCTCATGCAAACCCCGATTCGTACGCGACGGTACCGATGGGAGCACCTCCATCAATCCGAGTCGTCCTGCCCGGGCTCAACTCAGGACCCCTTCCCATGCCGCGCGACGGCGATGGCCTCGATCTCGACCAGCAGGTCCTCCCGGCAGATCCGTGCCTGGATACCCGTGCTGGCCGGCAGCGGATCGAGCCCGAGCCAGCCGAAGAACGCCGTGCGCACCTCGTTGAAGTCTCGGTAGTCGCGCTCGATGTCCCGCAGGTAACACGTCGTCCGCACGATATCGTGCCAGTTCATCCCGGCCGACTCCAGCAAGGTCGAGATGTTGCGATACGTCCTCCAGCACTGCGCTCTGAAATCTCCAACGTGAACGGTCTCCCCGTT
Organism: Gemmatimonadota bacterium; assembly: GCA_039591485.1. Taxonomy (GTDB): domain Bacteria; phylum Gemmatimonadota; class Gemmatimonadetes; order Gemmatimonadales; family GWC2-71-9; genus JAOTVV01. The sequence continues at coordinate 174 of JBDHDN010000166.1, read as the reverse complement.
CTCATCCACGCTCGCCGTACCTGAGATGAGGAGGAGCGTGACGTCGCCGACATCAAAACTCAGGGCCCGGCTGAACGAGGAGGGTCGGTCGTAGGCATATGCCTCATTGAGGACACTCGGCGCCGAGATGGCGTGTTTCGGCAGGGCAGGGCGCCCCTCGTCGCCGGCAGGAAG
>JBDHDN010000165.1:0-8175 GCA_039591485.1 Gemmatimonadota bacterium | reverse complement strand
TCCATATGGGCGCAAGGGGCTGCCTGGACATTCTGGTGGAGATGCACCCACCCGAGGCCCTTCGCCAGGCGAAACTGGCACCCATCGCCGGACCCTGCCTTCACCGCTGATATAGCTATTTACAGAATACACATTTGATGTTATGATGGCAAAGCTCTCGAAGGAACGGCTGTACGGTCGAGCACTCCGGTGCGTGGAGCATCTCTGCCGCCCGGCAGCGAGCTCGCAGGAGGGGGCGAGCGGGACCACGCCAACCGACCCGGCTCCGCGCACCACCGCTCGATCGCACGGCTGTCCACGTCCGCCGCGAGGTTGCTCCTCCTACCCTGGGCAGACACCGCGGACGAGCGGAGCGGGTACATGTACAGCAGCTGCATCTTCTGCAAACGGACGCTCGGCACGAATGCGGTCGTCGAGTCGTTCCCGGTCGGGCGCCGCCTGGCGTTCGATCCGGCACGGGGGCGGCTCTGGGTCGTGTGCCGTCGCTGTGAGCGGTGGAATCTCTCGCCGCTCGACGAGCGCTGGGAGGCGTGTGAGGACTGCGAGCGACTGTTTCGTGAGACCCGACTGCGAGCATCTACCGATAACGTCGGACTCGCCAAGCTTCCTGAGGGACTGGAGCTCGTGCGCATCGGCGCCCCGCTCCGGCCGGAGTTTGCCGCATGGCGCTACGGCGATCAGTTCGGCCGGCGGCGGACGCGAGCCATCCTCTGGACGGCGGCCGGGGTCGCGGCAGCTGGAGCGCTGACGGCGGGAAGTGTCGCGATCGGTGCCGGTGCCGCGTTCGCACCGCAGATTCCCAACTTGGTGCTCAACATCCCCGTGCGGGCCCGTGTCCGCATGCGCGATGGGCGTGTGCTGAAGTTCAAGCGACCTGACCTTCAGAAGTCACGGTTCCTGATGGAGCCCGGATCGCGACGCTGGATCCTCGAGGTGAAGCACTCCCGGGGCAAAGAGACATTCGAGGGATCGGACGCCCGTCGGGTGGCGTCTCAGATTCTCCCCGCGATCAACTACCTGTCCGGCTCTCGGGACACGGTCCGCTCCGCAGTGGCCAGGATCGAGGAGGCCGGCGACCCGGAGCGCTATCTCGCTCGACTTTCCCGTGAGATCGCGCCGCAGGCTCGACCGACCGGATACGGTCGCCCCCTCTTCCCCGGAAAACCGGGAACGGTCCATCGGCTGCCGTCGCCCACGCGGCTCGCAATAGAGATGGCGCTCCACGAGGAGCAGGAGATGCGCGCGCTCATGGGCGAGCTGGTTGACCTGGAGTTGGCGTGGCGCGAAGCGGAGGAGATCGCTCGGATCGCCGACGATATGTTCGTGCCGCAGGAGGTCGAGGCATCACTCGCGCGCCTGCGGGAATCCGCAGACCGCAGCGACGGCGGAAGGACGGGGAGTGACTGATCGGGTCTCAAGCGAGGCGTTCCTGCGGCGCGTGGGCGTTGCGGCCGACGGCCTCGCGCACGCGGGCGAGAATCACGGCGCTCACGAAAGGCTTCTCGAGGAAGTCCATGGCGCCGAGGTGCAGCGAGCAGACCGCGAGTGGTACGTCTGCACAGGCGGCGAGAACGATGACGGGGATGTCGAGTCGCCGGCCGCTCCTCAACCTCGGATGCCAGCGCCTCCGGCGAGAGCACGGGCTCCGACGCCGAGGCGACCGCTGAGCCCGCGGCCGTGCCGATTGCCACACCCGCAAGGGCACGCCCTCCGGTCTTGAGCAACTCCCGTCGGGACAAGCTGTCCATCGTGGGTCCTCCGCCTCCCAGATGGTTCGCCCCCGTGCCCAGCACGTGGGTGGTGGGGTCATCCACCAACCACGGTATACCCCGGCTTAGAAGTCGGAAATTCGGACTTTCCGCAGGGATCGTAGGGAATTCCACGTACTTGAGAGGCAGAGCCGTAAACCAGACATGCGGAAGCCCGGACCGCTCCGGCCCGGGCTTCCGTTACGCAGCGGCGGCGGCGGGTGCTAGCGCGCTCCCGATGAACCGGACCATTCCTCCAGCAGATCGAGCCCGAGGGTCCTCCCCTTCTCCACTGCAGGAACGCCTTCCGCAAGCCACACGGGCGGCGGGGCATCCTGCAGGTAGTGATCGAAGAACTGCTGCATCCGCACCGCCCAGTCCTTGCGGTTCTGGTACTTCCTGAGCCCGTGTGCCTCTCCGTTGTAGTTCAGCATCCACACCGGCTTGGAGAGGCGCCTGAGCGCGACGAAGAACTCGATGCCCTGGTACCACGGCACGGCGCCGTCCTCGTCGTTGTGCAGCATCAGCACCGGAGTGTCGATCTTGTCCGCCCAGAACACGGGTGAGTTCTCGATGTACTGCGGTCGGGCTTCCCACAGACTCCCGCCGATCCGGCTCTGACTCCGCTCGTACTGGAACATTCGGCTCATGCCCGATTGCCATCTGATGCCCCCGTATGCGCTGGTCATGTTCGAGACGGGCGCACCGGCCTCCGCGGCCGCGAAGAGGTCGGTCTGGGTCACCATGTATGCGATCTGATAGCCGCCCCAGCTGTGCCCCTGGACACCGATCCGCTCCGGATCCACGTAGCCTTGGGCCACCACGTGGAGCACACCGGGGACGACACAGTCGAGCGCGCTCTCACCGGGATATCCGGTCCGGTAGTGGACGTCCGGCACGAAGACGACGTAACCACGACTCACGTAGAAACTCACACTGACACTGCTTCCGCCGGGGCCGGGAGAGCTGAACCGATGCAGCCAGTCCGACATCGTCTCGTAGAAGTACACCATCATCGGGTACCGCTGCGTGGGATCGAAGCCATCCGGCTTGAAGAGCATGCCGTCCAACGGGCGCCCGTCCGTCGACCGCCAGTGGACCAACTCCGCCGTGCCCCAGCGGTACTCGGGCATCTGAGGGTTCGCATCGCTCAGCTTCCGCACGTCACCGAAGGACAGATCGGTGACCCACAGGTCCGGGAACTCCCGGAAGCTCTCCCGGGTGAGCAGCACGACGTCGGCGTCCTCCGCTTTGTCCGGAGATCCGAAGCGCACGTCCTGCATGACGAGCCGCTGCGGCCGGTCGGTGCCGGTGACGCGATCGCGGTAGAACCCGCTCTCCTTGGTGCCCCTGTCGAAGGCGCTGAGAATGATCGGCTCGTCGCGGGCGATTCCCTCTTCTTCAGGATCGAGACGGACATAGCGGAACCGCAGCCCCTCTTCGCGTCCGACTCCCTCGGTCGCGTTCCGCGGCTCGGCCGGGCGGCGTGGGTCGGCAACCCACACGTCGAAGCGATCGTACACGAGGAGTGAGCGGTCACCGTCCGTCCAGCCCGCCGAGCCGTAGGGAGACGGCAGCATTGGGTGATCGTGTTCCTCGTCATCCACACGATAGGGGATGGCGGCAGTCAGGTTGACTGGATCCCCACCGCCGCTGGGCATGGCGAGCCAGGCCCGCTGGTGCCCGTCCCACCAGTACACCCACCGTCCCTCTGGAGATATCCCAGCATTACCCTGCAGCTCTTCGAGCAGCAGCCGTCGCTCTCCGCTCGCGACGTCGACCACGTAGACGTCGACGTAGCTCGGCCAATCCCAGGAAATACGATGGCGATACGGCACGTCGGAGGTGCCAAAGGCGACGGTGCCGTCCCCATCCTGCACGACCTCGACTGCGGGAAGCGTCTCGTCTGCGAGTTGCACGATGCGGCCCGACCGGAGATGCACGACGGACCGGTACGTCCGCTTCAGCTCGTCCTCTCGCTGCACGAGCTGCATCGGCTGGAGCAGGGGGTCCCGCCAGTTCCAGACGTCGACCTTCACATCCTCCCACTCCGGCGTCTCCTCGTCGGGCTCAGCCTCCGGTATGGGCGCCGTCCCGAAGAAGAGCCGCTCACCGTTGTCCGAGAAGGAGGGGGTCCCGTGCTCGCTCACCCACCACCCCGCGGGCACGCCTGCGGTGCCCGTGGTCGCGAGAACCGCGGCGTCCCGTCCCTCCCGCCAGTGGACCAAGGCGAACGTGGGCTGATCGGCCTCGTAGTCGTCGCGATTCGTGAGGAAGGCGAGCTGGTCCCCCGCCTCGGCGAACGCAGGACTCTTGTAGATACCCGGGCCACCGAGGATGACCACCGCGTTACCGTCTCGCGGGTCGACCACCCACGCGCCGTCCCCCGATTCGTCCTTGGTGGAGGTGGTAAAGGACAGCCGCTCGCCATTCGCAGCGAACGCATACTCCATGACGTAGTCGTAACGGTTTTCGGTGCCCGTGCTCAGGCTGCGTAGGACGAGCGTCGTTCCGTCTTCCCGTTCCTTCTCCTTCTCGTCTTCGTCACCCTCCTCTTGCTCCTCGGGCTCGGCGGGCGTCTCGGGCTCGGTGGCTGTGGAGTCCTCCTCCTGAGTGTCCTCCCGGGCTTCCTCCAGGAGATACGCCACCCAGCTTCCCGCATCCTCCGGCACGGCAAACGACTTCACTCGTGCGACACGCACGATCTCGCCCGTCGCAAGATCGAGGATGCCCAGCGAGTCCTTCGGCTGCTCGTCCGGCTTCTTCTTCTCGAGCTTCGCCTCACGCTCCAGCGCCAGTTCAGGCTTGATGAGGAAGACAACCGAGCCGCCGTCGGGTGAGAACCGAGCTGAGCGCCCCCGGGGGACCGAGAAGGCCGTCTCGCCCCGAACCGCCCGGACGTGAAGGACCGCGTCACCCTCCTGCGGCACGAGGGCGTAGAGCAACCAGCGGCCGTCGTCGGACAACCGCTCGTCCATGATGCGATTCCAGCTGTCGTACACATCATGATCCAGTGGCCGCAGTTCGGCCTGCTGGCCGGCGAGCGTCGCGGCGTGGAACAGGAGCATCGCACCGGTGACCAAGGCGTTCCGCATGGTCTCTCTCCCGAGACAGTTCGGTATCGGATGGTGGGGCCTAAGAAAAGATGGGCATGCGCACGACACCTCGCGAGGGCGCCATCGATCTCTTGAACGCGTGCGCGCCGCCCCGCTACGTTCCATGCAGCGGCGACCGGGAGCGATTCGACGTGCAGCGGATGCCCTATCTCCTATCGGCGGTGCTACTGGCAGCGGGTTTCGTATTCGGACTGCCGGATGCCGTACTGGCCCAGGCCGGCCCGGTACGCGCGATCCTGTTCTTTTCACCGACGTGCCCGCACTGCCACCAGGTCATCAACCAGGATCTCCCGGTCATCTTCGAGCGATTCGGAGGTCCGGCGCGCGTCTGGGTCGATCAGTCGGTCTCCACCGAGGAACGGGCATTCTACTACGTCACCAACGGCCAACTCGAGGTTCTGCTCATCGACGCCTCACGCCCGACTGGAGGCATGCTGTACGATCGCGCGTCCGAGTTGTTCGAACTCCCGCGCGAGCGCATGGGAGTGCCGCGATTGGTCATCGGCGATTCCGTCCTGGTCGGCTCACTCGAGATCCCGACCCAGTTCCCGCAGCTGATCCAGGAAGCCACGGCAGCTGGTGGACAGGACTGGCCGGCGATCGAGGGTCTCGCGGCGCAGATTCCGCCGCTGCCGGAAACCATCGTGCAGACCGAGCCCGACAGCGCCCCGACAGACACCCTGGCAGCAGATACGACTCAGGCCCCGGACCACATGCGGCGCCCGGCCGACACCGCCGACGCGCGCGCAACCGCCGAGGGTGATTCGGCGGACGACTCCGAGCCGACAGCCGACCTGACCGATTCCTCGGCGCCATCAGCCGCGCCGAGCACGGGAAAGGCGACCGTGGAATCAGCTGTGAGTGAGACAGCTCCGATAGTCGTCGAGTCCTCGCTCGACGTGATCCCGCGCGAGGAAGACACGATGCTCTCCCGGTTCGCGCGCGACCCGGTCGGGAACGGCCTCTCGGTGCTCGTCCTCGGCGCGATGTTGCTGAGCCTGTTCGTCGTGTCGGCGTGCGCACCGACGTGGCAGGGGCGCGAGACGGTCTCGATTCTGGTCGCGGCATTGGCGGCTGTCGGGATCGTCGTCGCCGGGTATCTGTCGTACATCGAAACGAGTGGTGCCCTCGCAGTCTGCGGACCTGTCGGCGACTGCAACGCGGTCCAGCAGAGCCCGTACGCCCGTGTCCTCGGCATTCCGGTCGGGCTCTTGGGACTCGCGGGATATGTGGCCATCATCGTGGCGTGGCTCCTCGGCAGAGGGTGGGGACGCCCCGCCGCCTGGGCCACCTTCGCGCAGTTCGTGATGGTGTTCGTCGGCGTCGTCTTCTCTATCTATCTCACCTTCCTGGAGCCGTTCGTCATCGGCGCAACCTGCCTGTGGTGTCTGTCTTCGGCGGTCATCATGACCGCCATGCTCTGGCTCGTCGCCGGGCCGGGGAGCCTCGCGTGGGATCGGCTGCACTCAGGCAGCAGCGAGACGGCGGGTTCGGGCGCCCCGGAGCGCCCCGCCGGCAGCTAGCCTGTCGCGCGCCCATCGGGCATGTCGCATTGGCTCCGGTGTTTCGTCCTGGCGAGATCCGCTAGAACGGCAGGCCCACCGCGCCGGTGAGGAATCGCATGAACGGTCGCGCCCTGCGCGAGACTTCCGCGTAGCGGTCGAGGAAGCCGACCTCGAAGACCTCGGCATCGTCGAACGGGATCATCGCAACGAAGTCCTTCCGTTTGAGGTCGTTGATCAGGGGATGTTCAGGCTCGTAGCCACGGGGAGGGCGCTTCAGCGCATCCCCGCCAAGCTCGAATCGCTCGCGGAACGCCTTCCCACTCACCGCACGCTTCCAGTCTCTCGACTTCTCAACGATCGCGTCGCGCACGGCGCGTAGCGCGTCGGCATCGGGATGCCACAGTCCAACACCTGCAAACACGTTGCCGGGCTCAAGATGGAGATAGAAACCGGGGGCGTGCACGTCCTTCCCCTGCACATGGCGGAACTGCGCGGCGGCTACGGTCTTGTACGGACGCTTATCATGCGAAAAGCGGGTATCGCGATAGATACGGAACAGCGATCCGCCGACAGGACGGGGATCGGCCACGAAGTGGGGTGAGATCCGCCGCAGATGGCGTGCGAAGTCCTCGATGAACCGGAGCAGCGGATCGCGCACCTCGCGCTCGTAGCGAGCCTTGTTGGCGAGGAACCACTCCCGGTTGTTGTTGCGGCTCAGCTCGCGGAGGAAGGCGAACAGCGACGGAGTGAAGTGCGGTGTTTGGGGCATCGGCGCATTCGTCTCGGGTTGGTGATTTCAAACTGGTCGTCCAGATCACCATATTGTAGTCGGAACGACGCGTGCCGGTCCCCGACCACAGGCCATTCTGAGCGATGACAGGCGGATGACGCTCGAGACCCAACGCCCTGCCTTCACGAAAGACGAAGCCGCCGAACTCCTCGCGTCCCGCTTCGGGCTCCGAGGCACGTTCGATCCCCTGCCGAGCGAGCGGGATCAGAACTTCCGCGTGACCACACCGGACGGGGATCGGTTTGTCCTTAAGATCGCCGGCGCCGACGAGCCGGCCGACCATCTGGAGATGCAACACGCCGCGCTCGCATGGCTTGCCGAGCGAGCACCGGAGCTGCCCGTTCCCCGCATCGTTGCGACCGACTCTGGCGACAGCCTGGTCACCGTCAGGGGGCGCAACCGCGTCGAGCACGGTGTCAGGCTGGTGACCTACCTGCCCGGCCGGCCGCTGGCGACCATCCGACCGCGCACACCACGCCTGCAGGAGGATCTGGGGAAACAACTTGCAACGATGGATCGGGCGCTTCACGGGTTCCGGCATCCGGGCATTCGCCGCGACTTCGTGTGGGACCTGGCTCGTGCACCGGAGGTGATGGAGGAGCATCGCGGAGCGGTCGCGGAGCGTTACCAGCCGGTGATCGACCGGGTGCTCGAGGTCTGGAATGATGCCGTTTCGTCGGCGGTGCCACGGCTGCGCCGGCAAGTGATCTACAACGATGCGAACGACCACAACGTTCTGGTCGCGTCGAAGGGCACCGATCAGCGAATCGCCGGCTTCGTGGATTTCGGCGATCTGCTCGAGTCATACCTCGTGGCCGATCCGGCGATCGCGGTCGCCTACGCGATGCTCGGCAGTCGAGCGCCGCTGGCCGAGGCACGCGAGGTGGTGCGGGGATACCACGCGATCGCCCCGCTCACGGACGAGGAACTGGACGTGCTCCTGCCCCTCGCGCTCGCGCGGCTGGCCGTGAGCATCTGCCTGTCGGCGGTGCGCCGTGCCGATGCCCCGGACAACC